>JAPOZE010000328.1 GCA_026706225.1 Acidobacteriota bacterium | reverse complement strand
CGACGTCTTCGACCTCCTCCGGGGATCTCAGGATCTGATAGATCAGACCGAACACTCTTTGCTGGCAACTGCGGACCAGTTCTTCAAAGGCCCGCGCATCGCCTTGCTGGCTGCGTCGAACCAGCTCGGTCGGCGGCGTCATGGTCCCGGCATTCCTGACCGCAGCCCGGCTGTTTGTGACATACGTTTACAACGAAACCGTGGCTGCTTCGGTTTCTTATTTTTGGTGGCATCCGGCCTTTTTCGAGGCCGGCTCATGGAATGGGCCCGACTCTCGATTTCCGATTCATGGAAACCCCCATGGAAACCCAAGCCGTCGCCGGAGGGGCCACAACGATTATGACGGTTCCGGAGAGGAACTGGAAGCAGCGGTGCCGGCGAGACAAAATTCCCCTTGACAACATATAGACGGATGTCTATGCTGACGCTTGTCTGTATTCTGGAGTGGCCCGGATTGGGTGGCTGCCGCCTCAACCACTGCCACCCGTTGTTGCAGACAGCCGAAAGGAATGTCCAGGACCGCGGGGCAGTGCCGGCCTTCAGGAGGGCAGCCTCATGAGAGCGTTAACCGAAAAGCAGCGCCGGGTGTACGAATATATTCAGGACTACTTCATCCGTCAGGGACTGCCTCCGTCGGTGAGAGAGGTGGCCCGGGCGCTGGGAAAGTCGGCCCAGGCCATCCAGCAGCACATCGAGGTTCTGCGGGCCAAGGGCTATTTGGACCATCAGCCTTCCAAGTCGCGGGCCAACGTGCCCCTGGCAGGGGTTTCGGAGAATGAGCGGGTGGTGGATCTGCCCCTGCTGGGACGCATCCAGGCCGGCCTCCCGATTCTGGCCGAGGAGAACCGGGAGGGGACGATCCCCCTGCCTCGCGAATGGGTCGGGGACGAAACCGTCTTTCTGCTCAAGGTGGAAGGGGACAGCATGGTCGATGCTCACATTCTGCCTGCGGACATGGTTCTGGTTCGCAAGCAGCCCATGGCCGAAAACGGAGAGATCGTGGTGGCTCGGGTCAACGGAGACGAGGCCACTTTGAAGCGTTTCTACCGATTGAACGGAAAGATCCGTCTGAAGCCGGAAAACCCCCGCTACCGGGTCATCGAGCTGGGGGCGGATGAGGTTGAGATCGTTGGGAAGGTGATCGGCGTCTTCCGGCGATTCTGATATGCGCATCCCGAGGGAACGGCAGGTGAAGGATCTTCGGGGCTTCAGGGAGTTTTCATTTGAGAAAAGAAAACCAGGAGGTTTTCATGGAACCGACACTGCCGGTGGAGACGGCTGAATGGCTGGACCGATTTCGAGAGAAGGTTCACAGAGAGCGTCGGATTCTTGGGATGCTGATCGCCTGGGGGTTCGCCGGTGCGGCCTTCCAGATTCACCGCGATATCGAAGCCCGATTGAAGATCATTCGGGAAACGCAGGGGCCGTCGGCGGATTCTCGGATCCCTGGTTTTTCCGACCTGCTGGAACGGGAAATTCGCCGGATTCTCCGCAGCCACTACCTGGAGACTCTGGGTGTTCCCGGGGCTCGGCAGAACCGACGTTTTCTGCAGGGCGCCTACCTGAACGGGTTCGAGAAGACGACCTCCCGTTTGCTTCAGCTCTATGGTCCGCATTGGGGAGAGCCGCCGGTCATCTCCGAAGACCTGGAAGCAGCCTGATCGGTCATTCCCGCAATGGGCGTCCAGAGGGGAGGCCCCTGCACCTGTTCCATCGCTGTCAACGATTCAAACGCCCTGCCGCATCCTCCATCGTCGGGGCAACCCCTGGGGTTGCCCGTCTGTCATGCGATGGACCCGTTATCCCGCCAAGGCTGGTGTGGATTCAGCCCGCCGCCGCCGCTCCCTCTGCTGTCGGTTTACCCACGGTCCGGTTCTGGCGTAAAATGGCCCCGGTCGAGCCCTCCCTCCTGTCCCGGCGCCGATGATCGAGTTGAGCCAACCCGCGCAGTGCCTGTTCTGTCCTCAGAGGCGCAGGATCGCGCTGATCATGAAGATCGCGCTGGCGGTCAGCGCGGCTCTGATCGTCGGAGTGCTGCTGTTCCTCAGAGCCTGGCAAAGGGAGAGCAGGGCGTCTCCAGCGGTCGCTGGGACCGGCCAACGGGCTGCGTCGGTGGTGCCGAATCAGCCGGCGGCACCCTTGGCCGATAGCGGGGAGCCGGGGTTGCTGACGGCCCAGGGCCGCGAGCGGCTGCAGCGCCTTCGCCGGCAGGGTAACGAGGTCCAGGCGAAGTTGAACGGGTTCCTGAAGAACGGCTTGCCGGATCTGGACAGGTCGCGCCGGTTGTTGAGGGGCCGGCTCAGGGAGCTGCTGCTGCAAAAGGTCCTGCTGCTTGGGGAGTACGCCGGCAACCCGCGGGAGGCCAGGGCCGCCGAGCGGAAGCAGGTCCTGTCGGCCGTGGATCGGGAACTGGAGCTGCTCGAGGAACAACTGGCGCTCTTGAATCGGTCCGCTGCCCGGAATTGAACCGATCGCCCCTGGAATTTGCCCCAGCCGTTTCCTTCAACCTCGGGGTTGAGTGATTACTCTGCCTGCCTCGAAGGCATCCATCCCATGAAGACGCCCGCTTTTCGAGCCTTCAAGTCCTTTGCCGAATTGGCTCGGAGTCGTCCGCGATCCCCCAAGGGGGTCCCGGAAAAGCCCAAGGCCCCGGGTGGATTGCCCGAGACTCTCAGCGACGGCGAACTGTTCGCCCGGTCCATGCGGGATGTCGTTCCCCTGGGTTGGAGTTCCGTTCCATCCCGTTCGACCCCGGCACTGGAGATCCCGGACCCCATCGACGACGAGGAAGAAGGGCTGCGCTTGCTGCAGGAGTTTGTCTCGGGGAAAGGGCGTTTCGACTTGACCATGAGTGGAGAATACCTGGAGGGGACGCCGCATCCCGAGGGCCGCCGCTGGATCGGCGGCCTGAGAAAGGGGCGTTTTTCGGTGCAGGCCCACCTCGATCTCCACGGAATGGTCGCCGCCGAGGCCAGGAAGGCGTTCGAGGATTTCATCCATTCCAGCCTCAAGCGGGGCCACGGTTGTGTTCGCGTGGTTCACGGTCGGGGAAACCACTCGCGGGAAGGAAAGCCGACATTGAAGGACAAGCTGTCGAGATGGCTGGACACGCGGCGCATGAGCCGTCACGTCATCGCCTACGCCTCGGCTCGTCTTGCGGACGGGGGCGGCGGAGCTCTCTATATTCTGCTGCGGCGCCGCTGATCTGCCCGTGAAACCGTCAGTCCCACCGGCTTGGCGATCGGAAACTCGATCCCGGCCGGACCTCACCCCGATACCGGCAGTTTCGGCCGGAAATTCTCTTGATTGCGGAGGTATTGCATGTCCAACCCACCACTGAGCAGCCGAACCATCCTGCAGGGCCGGGACCGCGCCCCCGCACGGTCCTTCCTGAAGGGCATCGGGTATACCGACCAGGACTTGTCCAGGCCCATCGTCGGAATCGCCAATACCTGGATCGAGGCCATGCCCTGCAACTTCCACCTGCGGACTCTGGCCGTAAAGGTCAAGGAAGGCGTGCGTGCTGCCGGCGGGACCCCCATGGAGTTCAACACCATCGCCGTGAGCGATGGAATCACCATGGGTACCGAAGGCATGAAGGCCTCGCTGGTGAGCCGTGAGATTGTGGCGGACTCGATCGAGCTGGTGGGGCGCGGCTACATGTTCGATGCCATGATTGCCCTGGTCGGCTGCGACAAGACCCTGCCGGGAGGCGCCATGGGGCTGATGCGGCTCAATGTGCCTTCGCTGGTGCTGTATGGGGGATCCATCGCCCCGGGGAAGTATCGGGGGCGGGACATCACCATCCAGGACGTCTTCGAAGCCGTGGGCGCCAACGCGGCGGGACGCATCAGCGATGCCGAGTTGCTGGAGATCGAGAACACCGCCTGTCCGGGGGCCGGCGCCTGCGGCGGCCAGTACACGGCCAACACCATGGCCACCGCCCTCGAATTCCTGGGCTTGTCTCCAATGGGTTCCTCCAGCGTTCCGGCCACCGATGCCCGCAAGGATGGGGTGGCCTTCGAGGCCGGAAAGCTGGTGATGGACCTGGTCAGGAGCGGGACCTGCCCGGGAGACCTGATTTCCCGCCAATCCTTCGACAACGCCATTGCCAGCGTGGCGGCCACGGGTGGATCCACCAACGCCGTTCTGCACTTCCTGGCGCTGGCCCGGGAAATGGGGGTGGATCTGGAAATCGACGACTTCGACGAGATCAGCTTGCGGACACCCTTGATCGCCGACTTGAAGCCGGGAGGGCGTTTTGTAGCCGTCGATGTCGATAAAGCCGGCGGGGTGCCTGTGATTGCTCAGCGGTTGGTGGAGGGCGGATTCGTGGATCCTGCCCAGAAGACCGTGACCGGCCGCACCCTGGGTGAGGAGTGCCGCGAGGCCAGAGAAACGCCGGGCCAGGAGGTGTTGCGCCCGCTGTCCAACCCTGTCAAGGACACCGGTGGACTGGTGATTCTGCACGGCAACCTGGCCCCGGAGGGATGCGTGATCAAGGTGGCCGGCCACGAGAGGCTCTACCACCGCGGGCCGGCCCGCGTCTACGACCGGGAGGAACCGGCCATGGAAGCCGTGACCCGTGGAGAGATCCAGGCGGGTGACGTGATGGTCATTCGCTACGAGGGTCCTCGCGGAGGACCCGGCATGAGGGAGATGCTGGGGGTTACGGCCGCCGTGGTGGGAGCCGGACTGGGGGAGAGCGTGGCCCTGATCACCGACGGGCGATTCAGCGGCGCCACCCGGGGGCTGATGGCCGGCCACGTCGCGCCTGAAGCAGCACGCGGCGGCCCCATCGCTGCCCTACGCGAAGGGGACATGATCGTGTTGGACATCGACCGGCGACGGCTGGATGTGGAACTGTCCGAAGAAGAGATCGGAAGGCGCCTGTCCCGATGGACCGAGCCCGAGCCGCGCTATTCCTCGGGGGTGTTCGCCAAGTACATGGCCCTGGTTTCTTCGGCCTCTCAGGGAGCGGTCACCAAGCCCGGTGGCGGATAGAAGGGATCCACGAAGGCACACGAAGAACGACGAAGGACCACGAAGGCGTTGGAGGAGGGTCGAGAGGGATGCGCCAAGGGTGGGGAAGGGGGCCGGGTCAAGCAGAAGGGTCCTCCTCCGCCGGGAGGGATCGCCGGCGGGGGCAGGCGGCGCAGGTGAGAGACTCTCCTTTGGAGTCCAGGATGTCGGGCCCCCCGCAGGAACCGCGCAGGCAGGGTCTCTTGAAGAAGAGACCCACCGCCATCAGGACCATGACCACGCCCACCACAACCAGCGTGACAAGAAAAAGACTCACGATCCACTCTCCCTTTCTGCGTCCGGAGCCATCCCTGAAGGCTTGGTCCCGAATAGACGCCGGAAGGCCGGCGTCTCCCTCTCCCGGAACGATCCCTCGCGGGTCCGCACCAGAAACAGCGCCGCCAGTTCCTGCTCGAGCGCCAGGCGATAGCCGTCGTCTTCCCCCAAGACCATCAGGGCCGTGGCATAGCCGTCGGCCCGCATGCAGGAAGCGTCCACCACGCTGACGGAGGCCAGCTCGTGCCTCACCGGTCGGCCCGTCCTGGGATCGATGGTGTGGGAGAGGTGTCCGTCCTCCGCCTGGCGAAAATTTCGGTAGTCTCCCGAGGTGGCCACGGCCAGGTTCTCCAGGGGAAGGATCCGTTGGAAAACCCTGCCCCCGGAAACCGGTTTCTCAATGGCAATGCGCCAGGGCTTTCCGCCGGCATTGCGGCCGCTGGTTCTCACCTCGCCTCCCAGTTCCACCATGTGCCTGGTGAGGTTCATTTCGGCCAGCACGTCCGAGAGCCTGTCCACGGCATACCCCTTGGCGATTGCCGAGAGATCCAGGGTGAGGGCCGGCTCCTGCTTGAGAATGGTGGAATCCCGGGAATTCAGTTCTATTTTGGCCCATCCGCTTCGCAACTTCAACTGCTCGATCTCGTCGGCCGCCGGGGGCGATGCGGGGTGAGGCGCAGGTCCGAACCCCCAGGCATTGACCAGGGGGCCAACCGTAATGTCGAAGGCTCCTCCGGTCACCCGGCTGATTCTTTGGGCTTCCGCCAGCACCGTGAAGGTTTCCCGGGACACCGCATGGGGAGTGGTTTCCCGCGAGCGGTTCAGCCGGGAGATCTCGGAGGCTTCCCGGTAGGTCGACATCTTGCCGTCGACATCCTGCAGTTGCAACTGAATGGCCTCGCGCACCGCCTCCTGCTGCTGTTCCGGGAACGGGGAGGCCACCACTTTCACCTCGAAAGTGGTTCCCATGCTGCTGCCCTGGAAGCGGAATTCCCGGGTGGAATCAGATGGCCGGCATCCCGTTGCGGCCGTCAGCAGGACCAGCAGGAGAAACCCGGACGCGGAGGCGGGACGCCGCGCCCGCCGGCCGGCATGACCGGCCAACAATGTGTTTTTTATCAGTAGTTTATCTCTATACTCCAGCGGCTGTGCCCTCTTGAATCATCCCATGCAATCCACTGCCATCCCCCAGATAAGGGGGGAATGGTTGCTGTAAACGACTCCGCCCGACTGCTAACCAGGACGAAACATAAGGGCCGCCATCCCGAAAAGGCCCTTTCGGCCTCTTTTCTTCGCTCCGCTCCGCCCGGAAGACACGCCGACGGCAACGGCCTCTACCTCTTCGTCCAGCCTACCGGAACCCGCAGCTGGATTCAACGCCTCGTCATCCGTGGCCGCCGCCGTGAGCTCGGACTCGGCCCCCTCGCCCTGGTCCCCCTGGCCGAGGCCCGGGAGATGGCCCTCGCCAACCGCAAGCTCGCCCGCCAGGGCGGAGACCCTCTGGCGGAGAAGCGACGCTCAGAGGGCATCCCCACCTTTGCCGAAGCTGCCTCGCTTGTGCTGGAACAGAAGCAGGCCGGCTGGCGCAACCGGAAACACGCCCAGGAGTGGCTGGCGAGCCTGAGGCGGGTGGCCTTCCCGCGCATCGGCAAGGTGCCGGTCTCCGAGGTCACCAGCGCCGACGTGCTTGAGATCCTCACGCCCATCTGGCACCGGAAGGCGGACACGGCCCGGCGGGTGCGCCTGCGCCTGCGTGCGGTCCTGGAATGGGCCGTAGCGATGGAGTACAGGCTCGACTTCCGAGCGTTGTGCGATAACCTTATTTCTATGAGTCACTTAAACATTCCATTGCGCTACCGTTCCCCTCATTACACCCACCGTTTTGAATCGGATTCCGCTGGACCTTCCTGGCCGTGTATGGATGCGTCGAAAGTGGAATCGCTACGGATTGACTCCGCACGAAACCGTCGACCAGCGAGCAACCGGGGAGCCACGCGTCGGACATCGGGGGTAGAGGCCACGGTCCTCCGGGACCGTCGAGCGGGGTGTCAAGCAGCCCCCGCTTCGGATCGAAGAAATCGGGTCGTGAGCATCCTCCAGACTTGCCCTCTCGGCCTCTGGCCCGCTGCCCCACTCCGGTCGCTCCGCTCCCTCCACGGGTCAGCGCTCGGCCCCTGACACTTTCGGTGCCCAAAACCTTGCAATTTTCGATGCCCATTGACAGCCTCATCGCCCGTCGGTGCGCAGCCAGGAGCCGAGGTTGAGGTGCCGCTGGGAGCGGAGGCGCTGGAGCCGTTGACGGGTCTTGGGAGAGACGCGGATATGAAGCGGTACACGGTGCAACACAAACACACACAACAACACATAGAGCAACAATCAGGTGACAACGCTACATGGAGACACACTCATCAACCATGAGCGCGAAAGGTTGCTC
>JAPOZE010000078.1 GCA_026706225.1 Acidobacteriota bacterium | reverse complement strand
CACCGTGCGTCGATCTGCCGGCGCCAGCAGGCGACGCACGGTCTCCCGGGTCAGCTCCTCCACCGACTCCCGCTCCCGCATCCGCTCCCCGGAGGCCGGGCTCTCCTCCAGCAGGCGGGCATAGGGCGGCAGCCCCAGTCCCGAGGCGATGAGATCGGTCAGGGCCGCAAGGCCGAGCTCGGGACGGGGGAAGGAAGCCACCATGGCCAGCAGGTGAACGGTTTCGGCCGCGGCACCGGGTTTTCCGAAGGTGTGCAGTCCGGTGGGAATGAGGCGCTGCTCGATATCCAGCACCCGTTCATAGAGGGCCAACACCCGGCGGTCTCGTTCCTGGCTGGTCATCGATCCCTCGTTCATTGCCGAACCGCTCCCGGCTGCGGCCGTCCTTCCGCCTGCTGCAAGAACTTCCCTCAACCGGCCGCCCTGCCCCGCACGTCCTCGGCCACCGACTTCACGGCCTGAAACAGCGCCCCCTGGTCGGTCCGGGGCAGCCGCAGGTAGCGGGCGCCGGTCCAGGCCGCCAGGCTCCGGCCCTCCTGCCCGGCCAGGAAGGAGGGCCGGGTGTCCACCACCACCGCGCTCAAGGCTTCCCGGCGGATCTCGGCTCCCAGCAGCCGCAGCTCCTGCCGCAGGGCGGCCGGGGTGGGTCCCGGTCCCGAGGGAGCGGGACGGGCGGGACGATTGGCCCGGCCGTCGGTGAGAATCAGCAGCACCGGTTGGGGAGTGCCGCGCAGCCGTGCCGCACGGGCCACCCCCAGGGCCTGGGCCAGGCCGGCAGCCAGGGGAGTGGCTCCGGAGGCGGGCAGCGCCTCCACCAGGCGCTTGGCCCGCTGCAGGCTGCGGGTGGGTGGAAGGAGCGTTTCCGCGCCCTCGCCGCCGAACCGGACCAGGGCCACCTGATCGCGAAAAACGTAGGCCTGCTGAAGCAGCCGGGCCATGGCCCCCTTGGCCTGGGCCATGCGGTTCACGGCCATACTACCACTGGCGTCCACCACGAAGATAAAGAGGATTCCCGCCTTGCCGCGAAAACGGCGGAAGCGCAGGTCGGAGGCCCGGATGACCAGTGGACCGCCCGCCCCGCCCTTCGATCCGCGCCCCGGAGCCGGACCCCGATCCCGACCGCCGGCGGGGGGCGAGCCTGCCTGCCGCCGGCGCCAGGACTGCCAGGGGGCCGCCGCCCGCAGGGTGGCCGCCACGGCGATGGAACGCCGGCGGTCCGGCCTCGGGCCGGTGCGAAAAGCCCTGCCCGGAGAGCCGGGAAGCCCCCGGATCCTGGGTCCCGTCCGGCGGCCGGCAGCGCGGGCAGCCGGGAGCTCGCCGACCATCTCGTCGGGAAACTCTCCGGGGAGGGGGTCCACCGGAATGCAGGGCGCTTCGGCGGGTCGCGGGCTGTCTTGGGTTGCGGCGCCGGGGTCGGAACCCGGGGGTTCGGCGGCGAGACCTTCCTGCGGCTGAGCCTGCTCATGGCGGGGGCCGGAGCGGGGCTCCTCATCCGCCGGCAGAACCCGGGGCCACAGGACCAGTTGGGCCGCCATCTCCAGGTCCTCCTCCGACACCCGGCCGCGTCCGCACAGGGCCGCGTGGGCCCGGGCCGCCAGCGTGGCCAACAGGTCCAGCCGGTGTCCTTCCAAGCCCAGGCGAGCGGCGGCAGCGATGAGTCGGCGCAGGTCTTCGTCGGGGAAGCTCACCCGGCCCAGAAGGCGCCGGGCCTGCCGGACGGATTCGACCCCGGCCCCGAGCGGGTCGGTTCCCTCGGGATCGGGAGCGGCTCCGGGGGGGGGCGAACCCGGCCCGCTTTCTTCAAAACCCTGAAGGAACTCCAGCACCCGGCGGCGCTGATCCAGGCCGGCGCTGGAAGCGCCGTCCACCAGCAGTCCCACGCGGGCCCGAATGATGGCCGCGGGATGGCCTTCAGCGGGATCGTAGGTTCCCACCAGGGCGAATCTGGCGGGGTGGGAGGCTCACTCCCTCCCGCTCGACCCTGACCCGGCCGGAGTCGAGCGCCGAGGCGATGGCGCGAAGGGAGGATTCCGGCAGCAGATTGATGTGGTCGACCTGAAGGACCCCCCGGTCGGCCCGGGCCAGCAGGCCCTCGCGGTAGCGCCAACGCGGGCCGGCGGCCGCCGGCTCCGGACTCAAGCCCCCCAGCAGGCGGTCTTCGCTGACCCCCAGGGGGACCCTCACCAGTGCGGCATCCCGGTCTGCCGGCTCGAGCGCCTCCAGGAGGCAGACAAAGGCCTTCATCAGCCTGCGCTTGCCCGTCCCGGACGGCGAAGCCAGCAACAGGCCCCCCAGGCGCGGTTCCACCGCCAGCAGCAGCAAGGCCCGCTTCGCCAGCGTCTGACCCACCACGGAAGCGAAAGGATCATGGGGAACGGATTGTGGATTGTGGATTGCGGATTGCAGATTCAGGGCGGGATCAGTGGTCATCACTCCTCAATCAACCATCAGAAATCAACAACCCGGAGGCGAAGCCTCGCTAACCCCCGGCCGCCCGGGCATCCCCGGGCTCCACCGGAAACACCCGGTCGAGGGCCTGCTCGATGCGGGCGGCCGACTCCAGCGGCTCCAGGGGATCTTTCTGCAGCCGGTGGCGCAGCGACATGACGGCCACCCGCCGGATATCCTCGGGCAGGACCCCGTCCCTTCCCCGCCAGGCGGCCAGGGCGCGGGAGGCGCGGTAGAGGGTCAGCTCACCCCGGTGGCCGGCCACCTCCAACTTCAGACAGAGCTCGGCCATCCCCCGCAGCAACCCGGCATCCACCCCGACCCGGCGGATGCGGGCAAGGGCCGCCTGCAGCTTGCGCCGCAACTCCTCCTGCAGGAGCTCCGCCCGGGCGCAGAACCCGGCGGGATCCTGTTCGAAGCCTTGGCGCCTGCGCACGATCTCGATGCGCTCGTCCAGGTCGTCCAGGGTCCTGACCTCCACAAACAGGCCGAAGCGATCCAGCAACTGGGGCCTCAACTCCCCTTCCTCGGGATTGCCCGATCCCACCAGCACGAAGCGGGCGGCGTGGCTGACCGAGAGCCCCTCGCGCTCCACCTGGTTGCGGCCGCTGGCGGCTGCGTCCAGCAGGAGGTCCACCAGGAAGTCTTCCAGCAGATTGACCTCGTCGATGTAGAGAAATCCCTGATGGGCCTTGGCCAGCAGGCCCGGCTGGAACACCTTGACCCCCCGGTTCAAGGCCTGCTCGATGTCGAGGCTGCCGCAGACCCGGTCTTCGGTGGCCCCCAGCGGCAGATCGACCACCGGGACGGCAAAGCTCTCCCGGGGCAGCCGCTTGCCCTTCCCCAAGCGCCGGCGGCATTCCCGGCAGAGGTCCCGAGTCCGCTCCGGGTCGCAGTTGAAGGAACAGCCCTTCACCCGGACCTTGGGAGGCAGCAACTCGGCCAGGGCCCTCACCGCCGTGGACTTGGCGGTGCCCCGGTGTCCCATGACCACCACGCCTCCAATATGGGAGTCCAGGACCGTCAGCAGAAGGGCCAGCTTCATGTCCTCCTGGCCCACGATGGCCGAAAAGGGGTAGACGGGGGGCGCAGTTCCACGGGGCGCCTTGGCTTTTCCGGGCTTGGTCGGGCGGGATTCAGGCAGGCTCACGTGTCAAGGGGTGGGCCGGGCCGTCCGGCTCCAGGCGCTTGCGGCGGGCCGGGGCGTCCGGGAGGAATCTTCAAGCACTTGCCGGCACTGCTTGCTGTCTAACCCTAATGGCAGACGGAGGGGCTGTCAAGACCGTGGAGACGATCCACGAGGGATTGTAGATGGTGGATTTTCGATTTCGGATTTGAGGCGGAATCAGGCTTCGTCACTCCCCAATCAACCATCGGAAATCGACAATCAACCGTTCATTCGCCGACAAAACAACCGGTCCCGCCTCCCCGGATTTGATATTCTCTGGCCGGCGGAGCGGATGCCGCGGGCGCGGTTGGGAACCAATGGGAGCGGATTGCCCAAGAGAGGAGAATCGCCGATGACAAAGGACTGGGAACTCAGGGATTGCGACCGGGAGTTCTTCGAAAGAGAACTGCGAAGTTTCGTGCCGGAGAAGATCTTCGACGCCCACGCCCATCTCTATGAGACCTGGCACTGGGGACGCGGCGAGGGTGGGATGCAGGGGCCCAGGGTGGCGACCCTGGCCGAGTTCCGCCGCCTGATGGAGTGGATCACGCCCGGCAGCCATACCACTGCGCTGTTCTTCGGAGTGGGATTCAGCGACGAACGGCTCCACCCCTCCAACGAGTTCGTGGCGTCCGAGGTGAGCCTGGATCCGGAATGCCGGGGGCAGATGGTGATCTCCCCCCGCATGGATCCCGAGGAGGTCCGGCAGGAGACCAAGCGGCTGGGCTTTACCGGCCTCAAGGTCTACCACACTTTCGTGCAGGGAGAAGTCACCTGGCATGCGGATATCTCCAAGTTTCTCACCGAGGAACACGTGCGGGTGGCCCACCAGGAGGGCTGGACCATCACTCTCCACATGGTGAAGGACCGGGCCATGGCCGATCCGGCCAACCAGCAGCGAATCGTGGAGTACTGCACCCGCTACCCGGACATGAAGCTCATCCTGGCCCACGCGGCCCGGGGCTTCAATCCCTATCACACGGTGGAGGGCATCCACTCTCTGAAGGGACTGCGCAACGTCTGGTGCGACACCTCGGCGGTCACCGAGGCCGGAGCCTTCGAGGCCATCGTGGACACGCTGGGCCACGACCGGCTGTTGTGGGGATCCGATTTCCCGGTCAGCCACGGGCGCGGGCGCTGCATAGCCATCGGAGACCAGTTTTTCTGGCTGGGAGAGGACAGCCTGGACTGGGACAGCGTGGCGGCCCAAGCCTCCGTTGAACCCGTGCTGACGGGCCTGGAGTCCCTGCGGGTGCTGAAGCTGGCCGCGCGGCATCTGCGGCTGAGCGACAGCCAGGTGGAGGACATCTTCTACACCAACGCCCGGAGGATGCTGGGAATGGACGGGTGAGACCATGATGACTGACCGCGGAAGCGCAGCCATTTCTCTCATTCTTCTGTCGGGTTGGATCAACCTCAAGATCTTCTTCTTCTGCCCCCTGACCCTCTACATCACCAATGCGGAGGAAATGAGGGTCGGGTTCCAGACTCTGGCCGGGCTCTATGTCCTCCCGTTCCTGGCCTGCACCGTCCTGGTTGCCGGTCTGGGAGTGGTGCTGCCGCGCGTTCCGCGCCAATTTTACGCGGCCGTACTGGCCGCGATCGCTGTTCTTCTCTGGCTGCAGGGTGACGTTCTTCTCTGGGACTACGGCCCGCTGGACGGGACCTTCATCGACTGGCAGCGGGAGGCGTGGAAAGGCTATGTCGACACCCCCATTTGGGTGGCGGTCATTGCGGCTGCCGTCTTCTGGCGGCGGCGAGTGATCCCGATGGTTCGTCCACTCTGCCTGTTCCTGTTGGCGGTTCAGGTGGGTTCCCTGTGGTTCCTGGAACCGGACCCGCGAACCGAAACGGATGACAAGCTCGGGAGCGCGCTGGCTTACGCGGATCCTCCCGAGAGGCTGTTCCGGTTCTCGGACACCCGGAACGTGATTCATATTGTCCTGGACGGATTTCAATCGGACATCTTCGATGAGATCGTCGCCGACTCCAAGCGCTATCGGGATGCGCTGGGGGGGTTCACCTTCTTCAAGGAAGCTGTGACCTCGTCCACCGTCACCTATTTGAGCGTTCCATCCTTCATGACCGCCACCACCTACCTGAACCAGGTCCCCGTCTGGAGATTCAAGCAGGAGGCCTTGGAAGGCCGGAACATCGTCCAGGTTCTGGCCGACGCCGGTTTCCAGGTCGATATGGCTTCGGCCACCAATTTCTCCTTGAATTTCTATCGGGATGGAAGCTACTACCACATCCCGAGACCGTTCCGGGGGCAAGAGGAAACAGAGAAGTGGCACGCCGGTTTCATGTTGGACCTGTCGCTGTTTCGATGCACCCCCCATTGGGTCAAGGGAGCCATCTACAACCGGCAGGCCTGGTGGATATCGTCGGCGATACTGGACCAGTCGGGCCTGGTGCACAAGCACTTCTCCGGGAATGAGTTCCTGCAGCATTTCACTGAAGAGTCATCGCTGGGCCGAGAGGGGGCCGTCTACAAGTACATTCACCTCATCACGCCCCACCCCCCGCTGGTGGTTGCCGAAGGGAACGTCCCGGCCGACAAACCCCTGGAACGTTCCCGGGAAAACCACAAGCGACAGTCCGCCCATACTCTCGACAGGGTCGCCGCCTTCCTTGACAAACTGCGGGACCTGGCCATCTACGATCCATCGCTGATCATCATCCAGTCGGACCATGGGAGCGGAGAATCGTTCCGGATGCGGGAAGCCGGTTCGGATCGGTGGATCGACAGTCTGAAGTCCGAGCTGCGGGCATGGGCAGGTGTCTTGCCGTTGCTGCTGGTCAAGCCCGCCAATAGCGGCGAGCCGCTCAAGGTGTCCGAGGCTCCGGTGGAACTCAACGACATCCCGGCAACGTTTACCGCGCTTCTCGGGTTGCCCGATGAGTTTGGCGGCAAGAACGTGTTCGCGGTCAAGAGCGATGAGGAGAGGCAGCGAAGATACTATCGTGAGATGTCCAAGCGGCGTCGGGCCGCAAGAACCGGGTATTTCGAGAGCCTGCAGGAGTACATCATTTCGGGAAGCGTATTTCGGGAATCCTCATGGCATGTGGGAAAGATCTACCGCAAGCCGACCGCCCACAGGAACCGAAACTACACTTGGGGCACCCGGCTGGGGTTCGGATTGGACGGAAACGTCAATCGATTTCTGCTGGACGGGTGGAGCGTACCCGGCAAAAACGGAACCTGGACCGCGGCCAGGACGGTAAGCGTGGGGCTGGACGTCGATCCTCCCGAGAACGACACGGTGAGCCTGAGCGCGACACTGTTCCCCTTCATTGTGCAGGACAAGCTCCCGAGCCAGCGTGTTCTGGTCCGCGTCAACGACACCCCGGTCGGTGAGTGGATGATGGCCGATCGGGTGCTTCGAACCCATTCCGTCGCCATCCCGGCAACTCATTTCAAGGACAACGAAGTCGTGATCGGGTTTGGATTTCCCGATGCGGCCTCCCCCAAGGAATTGGGAGTCAATCGCGATGTCCGCACACTGGGAGCGATCGTTTTCGATATCACCCTCCACGACGGTCCCGCGCCATGAACGGGGCGCTCAGCGCGAACCGGGTTGCACAAAGAGGAACGGCGAACCACGAATGGACACGAATACACACCAATTAATCTTGAAAAAAGAGGTGTTCCAAGTCGTGGGTTGCGCGATGGAAGTGCTTAATACGTTAGGGCATGGCTTCCTGGAAAAGCCGTATGAGAATGCACTGGTTGTGGAACTCGAGCTGAAAGGGATTCCGTTCAAGCAACAGCCACATTATGACGTCATCTACAAGAGGGTCCTCGTCGGCGAGTACATTCCCGATCTGATCGTGTTCGATCAGATCGTTGTAGATACCAAGACGATTGACCGAATTACCGATTTGGAACGGGGACAAATTCTCAACTACCTGAAGATCACGCAACTCAGAGTCGGATTGATCCTTAATTTCAAGCGTCCAACGCTTGAATGGGAGCGTCTGGTTCTTTGACATCATTCG
The DNA here is from genome assembly GCA_026706225.1 of Acidobacteriota bacterium. The sequence goes on along the minus strand of JAPOZE010000078.1, from coordinate 134 downwards.
AGTATATTCGTGTGCATTCGTGGTTCGCCGTTCATCTTCGCGGATTGAGCGCCGATTCCGCCTGGAAAGCCGGGCTAAACGGAACTTCACGAGCAAAACAGGCGTAATTAATTGTAAGTAAGGAGCTTACCTAA
>JAPOZE010000381.1 GCA_026706225.1 Acidobacteriota bacterium | reverse complement strand
GCCAAACCGAATCCGGACCGCCGCCCACGCCGGACCGGACGACCGGTTGCCCTTCCTCCGTCCGTTTCCTCTCAGTTTCGTTTCTTCCTCGCACTTCCCGCGGGGCTGCGCTCTTGAGAAGAGGTGCGTGTCAGGTTTTTTGAGGGGCAGGAGGTTCCCGTTTAGAATTCAAGGACACCCATGAGACAGCGCTTCCGATTGCAACTTCCCCACGGCACCCTGGAGTTGGGGCGGAAGACCCTGATCATGGGAATTCTGAATGTGACCCCCGACTCCTTCTACGATGGCGGGGCCTATCTGCGAACCGATGAGGCGGTCGAGCACGGTCTGCAACTGGAAGACCAGGGAGCGGACCTGGTGGACGTGGGAGGGGAGTCGACCCGTCCGGACCGTCCCGGTTCCGTTTCCGCAACAGACGAGATCCGGAGGGTTGTCCCGGTCATTGAAAAGCTGGCCAGGCGTCTGACCGTCCCCATCTCGGTGGATACCTACAAGTCCGAAGTCGCTCGCAGTGCCGTCGCTGCCGGCGCCTCGGTGGTCAACGATATCGGCGGGCTGCGCTTCGACCCCGACATGGCCGCCTGCGCCGCCGCGGCCGGCGCCGCCATGGTGCTCATGCATAGCCGTGGCAGCCCGCAGCGTCTCCATGGACTGCCCGCGCTCAAGCGGCCTCTGCAGTCGGTGCAGGCGGGCCTGCGGCATTCGGTGAAAAAAGCTCTGCGGGCCGGAATTCCCGGAAATCGGATCATCCTGGACCCCGGGCTGGGATTCGGCAAGGGCGTGGAAGACAATCTCCTGATTCTGAGGCGACTGGAGGTGCTGAAACGCTTTCGGCTGCCCATTCTGGTGGGACCCTCCCGGAAGTCCTTCATCGGCAACCTGCTGAACCTGCCGGTGGAGGAAAGGCTATTGGGAAGCCTGGCCAGCACGGCCGTTGCCGTGATCCGGGGAGCGCACATCATTCGCGTTCACGACGTGGGGGAGACCCGCCAGGTGGTCCAAATGTGTGATGCTATAATGGGATTTTCATCCTGGCCGCCATGAATCTGATCGAACTATTCCGCCTGGACCGACTCACCTGGTCCTCGGCTGTCGACATTCTCATCGTCAGCATTCTGATCTACCACATCCTCTTGTTGATCCGCGGGACCCGTGCCGTGCAAATGGCCTTCGGAGTGGGATTCCTGGTGCTGTTTTATTACGTCACCCTCTGGTTCAACCTGGAGACCGTTCAATGGATCATGACCACCATTCTTCCCTTTTTCGTGGTCGGAATCATCGTGTTGTTCGCGGCTGAGATTCGCCGGGCCCTGGCCAACATCGGCAAGAATCCGTTGCTGCGAAGGTTCTCCCGAGATCCGATCACCGAGACCTGTGAGGAGATCGTGTCCGCGGCAATCCGCTTGTCCTCCCAGCGCATCGGGGCGCTGATCGTCATCGAGCGCGAGATGGGACTCAAGAACTACAGGGAAAGCGGCGTGGTCGTCGATGCCGCCCTGTCCTCCGATCTTCTGGTGAGCCTGTTCCTGCCCGGGGCTCCCCTCCACGACGGAGCCGTCATCGTCCAAAAAGGCCGGATTACAGCGGCTGCCTGCTTCTTGCCCCTCACCCTCGACCCCAGGTTGAGCAAGGAGCTGGGGACCCGCCATCGGGCAGCCATCGGCGTCACCGAGGAGTCGGACGCCGTGGTGGTGGTAGTCTCCGAAGAGACCGGAAGCATTTCCACCGCAGTCGGAGGCGAACTCCAGAGAAACCTGGACGCCTCCTCCCTGCGCCGGCACTTGGACAGCATCTTTGCGGGTACCACCTCGGCCTCCTCGGCGTCCCCATCCCACCTTTCTCCGGTGACGGAAGGCAAATGAGCCGATACTGGAAGGTCCTCACCGGACTTCTGCTCAACAACGCCGGCTTGAAGCTCGCCTCGCTGGGCCTTGCCCTGCTGCTGTGGGGCGCGCTTAACGACGAGCCCCGCTTTGTGGGTGAGGTCCGGTTCAGACCCAATCTCCAATACCTGATGCCCCCCCACCTGGAGCTGGTCGACAATCCAGCAGGCTCGGTGGATGTCCGACTGAGAGGCCCCTCCAGCATTCTGAACAAGCTGGAACCCTCCGACATCTCCGCCCACATCGACCTGGCCAACGCCCAACCCGGCGAAGGCGTATACTCCATCACTCCCGATGACATCTTGAGGCCGCAGGGGGTCACGGTCACCCATATCACGCCCTCCACCTTGCGCCTCAATCTGCAACCGACCGCCAGCAAGGAGGTGGAAATCGACCCCCGAATCGTGGGCCGGGTAGACGAGGGTTACCGGCTCCGGTCGGTGACTTCCCGCCCCGCCCAGGTGCTGGTGGAAGGTCCGGGGGGGCGCGTTTCCGGCATGACGCGAGTGACCACCGAAGACATCGACGTAACCGGTCGGTCGACCGGCTTTGTGGCTCGAGTCAATCTGGATGCGGAAGACGGGGTGGTGCGGTTTCCGCGGGGCCGCCGGGTGGAAGTCGATGTCGCCATAGAACCCCTGGAAACATCGGCGGACGGGCAGGATTCCCGGCCACAAAGAGATACCCCATGAGAAAGCTGTTTGGGACGGACGGAATCCGGGGGGAGGCGGGCTGCTTTCCTCTGGATGAGAAGACGGTCTGCGCCATCGGCCTGGCCTTGGCCGAGTTCGGGAGCCCTCCGGGCGCCGGCCGCATCCTGATCGCCAGAGACACGCGAGAATCCGGCCCCTGGATTGCCCGCCGGTTGAGCCAGGGCCTTGCCTGTCGAGGAGTGGCCGCCATTCACGACCTGGGCGTCATTCCTACCGCGGGGCTGGCCTACCTGACCCGGTCTCGCGGCTACGACCTGGGAATCATGATCTCCGCATCCCACAATCCTTACCGGGACAACGGGATCAAGCTGTTCTCAGGACAGGGTTGCAAGATTTCCGATGAACGGGAGATCGAAATCGAACGCGGCATAGAGTCCTGGAGTACGGCCCCGGCGGTGTCGGCCTGCCACGGCTCGACCGGACCCGACAAACGGGAATCCCTGGCGTCGGACTACCTCGACTTCTTGAGCCGGCAAGCGGGAACCCGTCTGGCGCCGCTTCGGGTGGGCCTGGATGTCTGCAACGGCGCGGCCTACCTCCTGGCGCCCCGGCTATTCCACCGGTTGGGGGCCGAGGTCACCGTCATCAACGACAGGCCGGACGGTCGAAACATCAACCGCAACTGCGGGTCTCTGCACCTGGAGGGTCTGACCCGGGCCGTGACGACCAACTCGCTGGACCTGGGGGTGGCCTTCGACGGGGATGCGGACCGGGCTCTCTTTGTCACCGGAAGCGGAAAATGTCTGGACGGGGACCACGTCCTCTATGCCCTTTCCAGGCACTGGAAAGCCAATGGGGCATTGGCCGGCGGGCAGGTGGTCGGAACCATCATGACCAACCTGGCCCTGGAAAAGGCCCTGATCCGGGAAGGCATCCCCTTGATTCGCACCCCGGTCGGAGACAAGCACGTCCTGCAGGCCATGCAAGCCTCGGGAGCCGTCCTGGGCGGAGAGCCCTCGGGACACATTATCCTGGGGGACCAGCATACCACCGGAGACGGCCTTCTCACGGCGGTCAAGCTGGCTGAGCTGGTGGTCCGCCGCGGCCAGAGCCTGGACGACCTGGTTGCCGGATACCGGCCCTTCCCCCAGGTCCTGGACGGACTCCGGGTGTCCCGCAGGGTCCCCATCGACCAGTCCTCCGAGTTGTCGCGCCTGATTGGCGAAGCTCGAGCGCAACTGTCCGATTCGGGCCGCGTGGTGGTTCGCTACTCCGGCACCGAACCTCTGCTGAGAATCATGGCAGAAGGGCGGGAGCTGGCCCAGGTGCAAGCGGCAGTGGACAAACTCAAGCACGAGGCCGCGCAGTTCTTCAACTCGCTGGAGTAGCCGGTCCCTGCCTCCCCTCCAATCTCCGCTCCATCCCTTGACAAAGGACGGTCCCCCCCTTAGCATGAAGGCTGTCAATCTCCCTCAGTTCATCACCCATTTCAATCCCGTTCCCTGCGGTCGTTGGCGCGGGTGCGCCTGGGGGAGTCCTGAAGCATGGCGGTCAACCTCGGTGACCTGCTGGTCAGAGAAAATCTCATCAGCCGGCAGCAGCTCCGGCAGGCCCTGGAGTACCAGAAGGTCCACGGAGGCCGGCTGGGATATTGCCTGATCCGGTTGGGATGGGTCACCGGCGAGGACATCAGCGCCATCCTGTGCCGCCAGTTCGGCCTGCCCTCCATAAATCTCCCCTTCTTCAAGGTCGACCCCTCGGTCGTCAAGCTCATTCCGCCGGCGACGGCCCGCAAATACCAGGTTCTGCCGCTGAGTCGAGATGGCACGACCTTGACCGTCGCCACCATCGACCCCACCGACGTCCTGGCCATGGACGACCTGCAATTCATGACGGGCTTCACCATCGAGCCGGTGGTGGCCGCCGAGTCAGCCATCCGGGGGGCCATCCGAAAGCACTATGGGGCCGGCCCGACCCTGGAGGGGGGCGCGGGCGCCTCCGTCGGGGACGGACCGGCGGCCCGAGACGAGCCCGAGAGGAGCAGGGCCAAACAGGCACCCGTTGCCATGGAAGACCCGGGGCAGGCTGCCCGGGAGGCTCCCGTCGTCAAGCTGGTCAACCGGATCCTGTCCAGCGCCCTGAAGCAGGGGGCCAGCGACATTCATATCGAGCCCTACGAACAGGAACTTCGGGTGCGCTTTCGCATCGACGGTCTCTTGAGCACCATCCTGACCCCTCCCCTGAGCCAGAAAGACGCCGTGACTTCCCGAATCAAGGTCATGGCCAATCTGGACATCTCGGAAAAGCGCCTGCCGCAGGATGGCCGCATGAAGATTCGACTGACGAAGGAAGGTCGGGTCGGAGACCTCGACCTTCGAGTGTCGGTCCTGCCCACCCTGCACGGTGAAAAGGTGGTTCTGCGGTTGCTCGATCGGGATCGCCTGATGCTTGACATGACCCAACTGGGTTTCGAGCCGGATTCCCTGAGGCGGTTCGAGTCGGCCATCCTGAAGCCTTACGGAATGGTGCTGGTGACGGGCCCCACCGGAAGCGGCAAGACCAGCACCCTTTACTCCTCCATCACCCGCCTGAACCGCATGGAAACCAACATCCTCACCGCCGAGGACCCTGTCGAGTTCAACCTGCCGGGGATCAACCAGGTTCAGGTCAAGGAGCAGATCGGATTCACCTTCGCCACAGCGCTGCGGTCGTTCCTGCGGCAGGATCCCAACATTGTGCTGGTGGGTGAAATGCGCGACCTGGAAACGGCCGAGATCGCGATCAAGGCGGCCCTGACCGGCCACCTGGTGCTCAGCACTCTCCACACCAATGATGCCGCCTCCACCGTCAGCCGCCTCACCAATATGGGTGTGGAGCCCTTTCTGGTGGCAACCTCGGTCCACTTGATCTGCGCCCAGCGGCTGGTCCGCCGCATCTGCCGCCAGTGCCGGCAAGCGGACCGGCCACCGGTGGAAAGCCTCATCGAGGCGGGTTTCTCTCCTTCCGAAGCCCCGGAGATCCTCACCTATCGAGGCCGGGGGTGCGACGCCTGCAACCATACGGGCTACAAGGGCCGAGTGGGGCTCTTCGAGGTGATGGAGATCGGCGATGGCCTCAGGGAACTCATTCTGAGGGGCGGGAACTCGGCCCAGCTCAAGCAGACAGCCATCCGGGACGGAATGATCACCCTGCGGGCCAGCGGGCTGCAAAAGATCCGCGACGGCGTCACTACCCTGGAAGAAATCCTGCGCGAGACCGCCGGTTAGCGTCTGCCGGCCGGCAACCGTTTGCAAGCCAACCCGAGGTCTTCCATGCAACTGCCCGCACTGCTCAGGAAAATGACCGAAATGGGCGCGTCCGATCTCCACCTGGCCGCCGGCGCTCATCCTCGGGTTCGGGTAGATGGGCGGCTCAGCCCCCTGAGGGAAATTCCGCTCCTGACGCCCGAAGACACCCGGCGCCTGGTCTACAGCTTGCTGACGGCTGACCAGAAGCAGCACCTGGAAGATCGCCTGGAACTCGACTTTTCCTTTGAAATCGGGGGGCTGGCCCGCTTTCGAGGCAACTGCTTCAACCAGAGGGGGGCCGTAGGGGCCGTTTTTCGGGCCATTCCCTTGGGGGTCAGGAGCCTTGATGCCCTCAATCTGCCGCCGGTACTGGGGACATTCTGCCGGAAGCCCCGGGGCCTCGTCCTGGTGACGGGCGCCACCGGCAGCGGGAAGTCCACCACCCTGGCCGCCATGATCGACCGGATCAACAGGGATCGATACGCCCACATCCTGACCATTGAAGATCCCATCGAGTTCCTGCACCAACACAGGAACTGCCTGGTCGACCAGCGGGAGGTTCATTCCGACACCCGGTCCTTTGCGGCGGCCTTGCGGGCCGCTTTGCGCCAGGACCCCGACGTGGTGCTCATCGGAGAGCTGCGCGACCTGGAGACGATGGAGGCGGCCCTGCGGATTGCGGAGACCGGGCATCTCACCCTGGGAACCCTGCATACCCGTTCGGCGGCCTCCACCATCCATCGCGTCATCGATGTCTTTCCCGCCCACCAGCAGTCCCAGATCCGCGCCCAGCTCTCCCTGGTATTGGAGGGCATCGCCTGCCAGGCCCTTCTACCCCGGGCCAACGGCACCGGCAGGGTGCTGGCCATGGAGGTCATGGTGCCCAACGCGGCCATCCGCAACCTGATCCGGGAAGACAAGGTGCATCAACTGGAATCGGTCATGCAGATGGGCCGGGGAAAGTATGGAATGCAAACCTTCAACCAATCGTTGGCCGATCTGTTCCTGGCCGGAAAGATCGAACGCGATACGGCCCTGGAATACTCGATCAATCCCGACGAGCTGCGCCAGATGCTAGCCCGCGTTTCTCATCGCGGGCCGTGATGATGGCGCAGACATCTTTCCCTCACCGCGTGCTCGTGAGCGAACGGCGTAGCGGTCACTACGGCCGGAGGAGCACAGGCGCGCCGAGGGAAGAAGGACAAGCCAAACCGCCCAGCGCGGTCTCTACCCACGAGCCTTCTCAATGAGGCCAATCAAGGTGCTGAAGATAAACACTCTTCATCATTTGTCTGGCAACCCGGTGAGAAATGCGGGCTGAAGCTCGTCTCTGAGATGCCCAAGCCCTCAGGAAAAATCCATGCCGGTATACCTCTATCGCGGAAGATCCCGGACCGGAACCGAAGTACGCGGCCAGCGCCAGGCGGCCTCCAGGCAGGCATTGGCCAATTTGCTGCGAAAAGAGCAGGTCCGACCGGTGACGATCAAGGAAAAGGGAGGCCGCCGCTTCTTTTCCCTGGGTGCAGGGCGAGTCAAATCCAAGGAGCTGGCGGTTTTCACCCGGCAATTTTCGGTCATGATCGATGCCGGCCTGTCTCTGGTGCAGTGCCTGGAATCCTTGGAGCAACAGCAGGAAAACAGTGCCTTCCAAAGCGTGTTGCAAGCCGTGAGGGAGGACGTCGAGAACGGCACTTCCCTGGCGGCGGCACTGGAACAACACCCCAGGGTCTTCGATCCCCTTTACGGCAGCATGGTGGCCGCGGGAGAGGCCGGGGGCATCCTGGACACCATTCTCCGGAGGCTGTCCACCTACATTGAGAAGGCAGTCAAGTTGAAGCGCGCGGTGGTGTCCGCCATGGTCTATCCGGCCGTGGTTCTGGCGGTTGCCATGGCAATCGTGCTTCTGATCTTGTGGAAGGTGGTGCCAATGTTCGCCACTCTCTTCACCAGCCTCCAGGCCGA
>JAPOZE010000495.1 GCA_026706225.1 Acidobacteriota bacterium | reverse complement strand
TCCGTTCCTTGACGGCTTCGGGGTCGCCGATGTCGGTCAGCAGCGCCCGCTCCTCCTCCCGGAAGGGCCAGGGGAACCAGGGAGCCACGATCAGGCCGTCGGCCCCCTTGGCCCAGTAGTTGGCGATGGCCGCCCGCAGCATGGCCGGGCCGGCATGCTTCTCGTGCTGCATGAAGTAGGGCTGCAGGACAGGGTAGACCTCGGCCCCGGCCGGCCGGGCCAGTTCGACCAGCGACTCGAAGGGCAGATTGGGATCCAGCAGGAAGTATCCGTAGTAGAGGGGCGCCAGGTAGTCGACCAGCTTCTCCTCCACCCAGGTCCTGACGTCCAGTCCCAGCGAAAGATTCATGGCCTCGGTAGGAAAGACCCGGGCCCCCACGATCCGGTTCTCTCCCTTGCTTCGAATCATCTCCGACAGCCGCCGCACGTAGGCGGTCATCAGGGGCGTGTGCCGCTCCACCTCGCTCGGCTTGAAATAGTAGGGAGTGAAGGCGAAGTCGTACTCGATGCCTTCGGCCGGGTAGCTTGCCAGTTCCTCCATCCAGGAGAACTGGGTGTCCCTGACCCAGGGATGGGCGAAGTCCATGTTGTTCTCCAGGCGGCCTCCGCCTCCGGCGGCCGGTCCCGAAGTGCCGATGACGTAGCGAGGGTCTCTGGGCGCGCCGCCCATGCGCATGCTGACGATGAAGTCCAGATGGCGCTCGTGCGCCCGATCGATCAGCACCTGCAAGGGGTCCAGCCCCCGATCGATCAGGCTCTGCATGTTGTACCAGGCCCGCCAGTAATAGGAGCTCTCGAAGGGGAGCGGCTGCGACATGGCCCGGCGGCCCACCTTGGTGTCGCTGAACAGCCCACCTCCGGTTTCCACCCCGTAGATCAGGGTATCCACCGAGGTCTCCACCAGCTCGTCCACCGGACGCCAGGCGTCCTCCATGGTCATGGGCGGTTCGAAGGCGTAGAGGTAGTAGTGGCGGGCGTCGTTGAAGTACATGGTGCGCCGCGGCCTGGTCGCCGGACCCGGCTTGGACCGCGGCCCCGCCGCCGAAGCGGCGCCGCCGGGGGCCAGCAGGCCCGGGGCCGCCAGGGCGGCTCCGCCCAGGAATTGCCGGCGACTCAGAGAAGGTTTCACAGGATCCCCCCTGCCGCGTCTTCAGTCGATTGCGGGTTCTCGGTGGCGTCTCCTCCCAGCCAGCGGTAGGGCCTCGGATACAGCGCCAGGGACCGGTCCTGCAGCGGGAGCTTGACGGGACGATTGCCTTGCAGGGCCGATTGCTTGCAGGCTATGGCCACCTCCAGGGCATGGCCCGAGATCCACAGTGCGCCTCCGCTTCTGACGGCATCCACGAAGGAGCGGATGGAGGCCACCAGGTAGTCGTCACCTTTTCGCAGGCCGGGAACCTGGTCCAGGATGCTGCGCCAGGAGAAGGGACGATAGCCGGGATCGATGAGACGGCGGGAACCGCCGCCGTCGGTCCCCTGGTAGATTTCGGGTTTCGCCCACTTCCAGCGGACCAGGGTGTCCTCGGTCCACACGTCCACCCCGCTGAGCTGCCGGGTCCCGTAGGGCTGGGTGAGGCCGTAAACCTGGCAGTCGGGCCCGCGGCTCATTCGGAACAGGGCATTGACGTTGAGTCCCTTGTCATCCTTCTGCTCGAGGGCCTCCGGCGGCCCCGCCCATGCCATGACCTCCTCGACCTCGGCGCCGGCAAACAGGCGCAGCACGGAAATGTGCTGGCAACCGCCGCCGGAGATCTCGCCGCCGAATCCGTGCACGGCCATTCCCAGAGGCCGGCCGTATCTGCCCGCCTGCAGGCGTTGGCCGGCTTCCTGAACTTCGGGCATGGCCCGCTGCAGATTGCCGCCTGCAAAAACGACGCCCCGCTTGCGACAGGCTTCCACCATGGCATCGGCATCGGCCAGCCTGGCGGCCACGGGCTTGTCGGTGGACACACCCTTGACCCCGGCTTCGGCACAGGCGATGACGGCCTCCTTCATGTACTTGCTGGGCGTGATGACCGCCGCCAGGTCGGGGACCACTTCCTTCAGCATGGCGTTGACATCCTTGAAGAGCGCCTTGACTCCGAAGCGTTCTCCCACGATCTTGCGCCGTTCCGGGTTCCACTCGGCAATGGCGGCCAGCTCGGTGTCGGGCAGCGCCCGATAGACCTCGGCGAAGTACTGTCCCATGCGACCGCAACCGATGATGGCGACACGAAATTTCTCCTTGGAAGGGCGGCCGCCGGCCAGGGAGGGCAGTGCGGCCAGGCCGGCGGAAGCTGCCAGAGACTGACTCAGAAATTTCCTGCGGTCGATACTCATGCTGTTGGTTCCTCTTGCTTGAGTCCATCCAGGCGGGAAGAGCCGCCGGCCGGCCTCCGAACTTCGAGGTCCCAATTACCGGCGCGAATCGGTATGAAGACGCGGCCTGTGCAGGGAATGTCCGGGACAGGAGCCTATGACAAAGCTTCAGCCGGGTCAAGGGTCAAACTCCGGTCCGCGGGAGCCGGTCGCGGGTCGATGCATTGATGGTGCCGCCGGCGCTCCGGCCCGGTTTCCGACCGGAGAAAACGAATCGTTGCCGGCGGTGCGGTCTTGGGATATGTTCACCCCAAGGAGGCGAAGAAGAGTATGCGAGGTCGGAGGGCACAGCAACACCAGCGACACCGTCGACTTTCTGGGTCCTCTGGGCTTTGACGGGATCTGGCTGGAGGGGGAGCACGGTTCGGTGAGCTGGGGGGGCATCGGCGATCTCTCCAGGGCCTGCGACCTGTGGGGAATGGCTTCGGTGGCCCGCCTGCACCAGAACGATCCCGGAGTGATCACGCGCGTTCTGGACCTGGGCGTCAACGGCATCGTGGTCCCTCACGTCAGCACCAGGGCCGAGGCGGAACGGGTGGTGGAATCGGCCTTTTTCGCGCCGGTGGGCAGGCGGGGCATCTTCTCAGGCAGGAGATCCTACGGCGCCTCCGACTATCATGAGCAGGCCAACCTGGAGACCCTGGTCATCGTCCTGATCGAGGAGATGCAGGCGGTGGAGAACCTGGAGGAAATCCTGTCGGTCGACCACATCGACGTCTTTTTCGTGGCGCCCGGGGACCTGGCCCAGACCATGGGCATGGTCGGCAGGCACAGGGACCCCAAGGTGGAGGCGGTGGTGGAGGGGGCGATTCGACAGATCGTGGCTTCGGGAAGGACGCCGGGCGCGCTGGGCTACGAGGACAAGCTGCAGCACTACCACGATTTGGGGGTACGGTTCTTCCTGACCAACTACAACGCCTGGCTGGAGGAGGCCGGACGCGCCTACCTGGACAGGGTGGCCGCGATCCGGCCGGGATAGCCGCTTGCGCCGGCCGGCGCTCCCGGGTGCACCCCTGCCGGCGCCGGCGCTCACACGTAGTCCAGCATCCAGATGTGGAAGACGAAGGGGAAGGCCCGGTCCAGGCCCCGGGCGGCCTCCTGCGAAGGGTCGAGGATCTGCGAGGGCTTTTCGGGTCCGAAGACCAGCCGTGCCGCCTGGCGAAGAGAAAGCTCCTGCGCGCCGTCCCGAGGTCCGGAAGCCCTGCCGCCGACCTCCAGGTCGCCCCCGTCCCACCGCAGGTCCACGCGCTCCCCGGTTTCACGGACCCACAGGCTCACCTGGCCGGCGGCTCCGGTCAGGCGACGCTTCAGCCAGGGAGAGAGCTGCCGCAGCAGATTCCCCAGGGAAAGAATCCGCACCATCTTCAGGCCGCAGCCGTCGGCCGTCTCCATGGGGATGCGCGTCCGGCAGCCCCGGCCGGTCAAGAGCTCGGTCATGGGGTTGTCGGGCAGGGGCACGAACACCTGCATCCGTTCGCCCGCCGGCTCGGGCAGCACCCGGGCCAGCAGCGAGGACAGGGCCCCCGAGGTTCCCCCCCACTCCGTCACGCCCGACTTGTTGTAGGCCCGGGCAACCACCAGGTAGCCTTCCACCCGTCCTTTCTCCTCCGCCACCCAGACTTCCGACTTGGGAAGGGCCAGCAGCGTCCGGTATTCGGCCCGGGTCCGCGTCAACCGGCGGGGTTGGGCCTGGTGAATCTTCATGATCCTTTCCAGGTCCGCGTCACCTCGCATGGGCCGAACGGGCAGGGGCTGTTCGAACCGGCCGGCCAGCTCCGGTTCCACCCGGTAGGCCCAGCCGTTGGACCCCACCACCTCCCAGCCCAGGCGCCGGTAGAAGTCCCGGGCGGGTCCGGTCCACAGCAGCCCGAAAGCGTCGCCCCGGGCGGCCATGGCCTCGACGGTGTCCTCCATGATCCTGCTGGCGGCTCCCCGGCGGCGGCGTTCCGGATCGGTGGCCACCGCGCAGATCATGCTGACGGGAAGCGCGCAGCCGTGTTCCCGCAACTCCCGGCGCGCCATGGCCGCATGGCTGAAGATGTTGCCGCCCTCCGACACCACCCGAAGGTTGTCCAGGTTGCCGGGAGCGAAAACCAGGGGGTAGTCGGTGGACATGTCCTGGTCGACGCCGGTCCTGAAAACCTTGTTCACCAGGGCCAGGGTCTGGCCCAGTTCCTGCGGCCGGACGGGGCGGGCTTCTTCCATATGTGGGGCGTCACGATCCATAGATTACTTGGGCGGATTCCAGGATGCTGTTTCTGCGCAGATAGTTGGGGCTCGCCTCGACCCCACGCCGACTGACAAGATCGACCTCACGCCCGACGATTTCCTCCAAGTTCCACCTCCATATCGTCGAGATCGAAGAGCGCGTGCCCCCTCGAGGAGCAAGAGTAATGGGAGGAGGCACCCCACCCGGGAGCGCGGGCGTCCCGCCCGCACGCTGTGCCGTAGCGTGCCGCTCAGTTTCCCTGCGATAGGACACCCGGCCTCCCTGCCGGCGGGAACGGCATGGCCCGATAATTCGGCGCACTCCCCCTCGAGCCGCAAGAGCAATGGGAGGAGGCACCCACCCGGGAGCGCGGGCGTCCCGCCCGCATGCTGTGCCGTAACGTGCCGCTCAGAATCCCTGCGAAGTAGCACCCGTCCGCCCTGCCGGCCGTAACGCCATGGGCTCGGCCGAAGCAGGGCTCTGGCGCCGTTGCCGGTCGAGCCGGGTGGAGGAGATGGCCGAGGCTGCGGGAAGACGTGTGCGGCCGGGACGCCCGCGCTCCCGGGCGGCCGCATCCCGTGACGTCGTCGCAGCAAAGGAGGCCCATCGATATTCGCGTCTATTCGTGTTCAACCGTGGTCCGTCTTCAACAACCACCGGAAGTTTCTTCCTCCAAGGATCCGCCCGGCAGGCGAGGGGCGAGTCCATCATCTGATTATAGGTGGGCCGCTCGAGAAACTCTATTGACAAAAGGGCAGGCTTGCTTCTGAATGACGGGGACCGATACTTCGAGAACTAAATTAGGGCGATGGTCGGCAAGGCCTGCTAGGTCTGCGGCAGGGAGTGAGCGCATGGCTGCAACGCGAAGCAGAATGATGATCTCGGGTCTTGCGGCGGTCTGTGTTCTGTGGGCGTGGGGCGGGTCTCAATACCGATCGCAAGATTCAAGCGCCTCCAAGCGCTGGACCGTCTCCAGTTTCCTGGAGTTCAGCCGGGGAACCCTGGGCGACGCCGGCGCCAACACCTACGTCACCGCGGCCGGAGAGGTGAAGCTCATCAACCTCTGGGACCTCAACCGCGACGGGTTCATCGACATCGTCCTCCCCAACACCCACGACAACAACGAGGAGATCGATCTCTTCATCTACTGGGGCGTGGACGAGAACCACGTCGGCCGCCGCACCCGCCTGCCCAGCGGCGGCGGAACCGGCCAGGCCCTGGGCGACCTCAACCGGGACGGCTTCACCGACCTGGTGGTGGTCAACGGACGCAACGGGATCAAGAGCAACCTGGACAGCTTCATCTACTGGGGCGGCGCCCGGGGCTTTGATGCCGGGCGCAGAAGCGAGCTGCCGACCCTGGGAGGCATGGCGGCTGCCGTGGCCGACCTCAACGGAGACGGCTACCCCGAGATCGTCTTCGCCAACAGCGCCTGGGCCGGCGGCCGGCCTTCAAGCCCCGAGAACGCCTCCTTCCTCTATTGGGGTTCCAAGGAAGGGTTTTCCGTCGAGCGGCGCCAGTCCCTGCCCACCGCCGCCGCCACCGACGTGGCCGTCGCCGACCTCGACCGGGACGGCTCTCCCGAGATCGTCTTCGCCAACGAGGGAAGCGGGGCCGATCTCGGCGGCGCCATGATCTACTGGGGCGGCTCCGGAGGGAGCTACTCGGCAGACCGGCGCACGCTGCTGCCCGGACAGCGCAGCTCGGCCGTGACCGTGTCCGACCTCAACGGCGACCAGGTTCCCGAGATCGTTCTGGCCAACCGCTACCGTCCGCTCATGCGTGAGCCCGGCGACCGCAGCGAGTGGGATACCGACGTCGACAGCGAATCCATCGGTTCCTTCGTCTACTGGGGATCGAGCCGGGGCTACAGCGCCGAGCGCCGCCTGGAACTGCCCACCGTGGCGGCCAGCGCCGTGGCGGCGGCGGATCTCGACCAGGACGGGCTGCCGGACCTGGTGTTCGCCAACGGGCCCCAGAAGTCCGGCCACGCCGCGCCCGGCCCGGGGAGCGGCTCGCCCATTTTCTGGAACAGCGCCGAGGGATTCGAGCCTCGCCGCCGAACCGTCCTGCCCACCCTGAATCCCACCGACTGCCTCATCGAGGACCTGAACCGGGACGGATACCCCGACCTGGTCTTCAGCAACGAGCACAATGCCCGTTCCCACCGGGCGCCCTCTTACGTCTACTGGGGCGGACCGGCGGGGTTCGACACCGCCCGCCGGCTGGAATTGACCACCCTGGGGGCGGCCGCGGCCGGCAGCGCCGATTTCGATCGGGACGGCAAGGCCGACCTGGTCTTTGTGAACCGCATCGACGGTTCGGCGGGGGACCCGGTGCCGGCCTACATCTACTGGGGCAATGAAGAGGGCAAGTACAGCGTGGACCAGCGCCTGGATCTCTACCACCCCTTCGGTTCCCCCGGGGAGGGGTACTCCTCCGCCGATATCGACAACGACGGCTGGGTGGACATCTACATGGGAGGTCCGGAATCGGCAGTCTACTGGGGTTCGCCCCGGGGCTTCAGCTCAACCCGCAAGACCGTGGTCTCCTCCGAGATGGCCTTCTCGGCCCGGCCGGCCGACTTCAATCGAGACGGCTACCTGGACCTGGTCCTCAGCGAGTACGCCGCCAGGCATGGGACCGACCTCTACTGGGGCGGCCCCATGGGATTTGCCGGCAACCATCGCTTCACCTTTCAGGTGGAGGGCGTCCGCTGCCAGAGCATTGCCGACCTCAACGGGGACGGTTGGCTGGACGTGGTTTTCCCCACGGTCAATCGCGAGCTGGTGATCTTCTGGAACGGCCCCGAGGGCTTCGACAACGCCAACAGGAAATCGCTGCCGGCGGGCTTGGCGGTGGCCACCGAGATCGCCGACCTCAACGGAGACGGCTGGCTGGAGCTGCTGGCGACCAACCTGATGTCGGCCGAAGGCAGGCGGGAGAGCGACGTTCTGATCTACTGGGGGGCGGCCGCGGGGTACGAGGCGGAGCGGGTGACCCGGCTTCCCGCCATGGGGCCGGAGGGGGTGGCCGTGGCCGACCTCAACGGGGACGGCCTGCTGGACATCGTGGCCACCAGCTACCATGCGGGCGAGACCCGCTCCCACCCCTCCTACATCTACTGGAGCGCCGCCGGCAGTTTCGACGCCTCCCGCGTCACCCACATCCCCACCCACTCGGGTTCGGGCGTGATGGCCGCCGACTTCAACAACGACGGCATCACCGATCTGCT
>JAPOZE010000114.1 GCA_026706225.1 Acidobacteriota bacterium | reverse complement strand
GCGGGCGGGACGCCCGCGCTCCCGGGTGGGGTGCCTCTTTCAATGGGTCTTGCTGTTCGAGGAGGCCTGCGTCGGCTTGCCGGGCCTCATCCCTGCCAATGGGGCAGAGCCGTGAAGCTTGGTGGCCCTTCGTCGTTCTTCGTGTGTCTTCGTGGATCACTCTTTTTTGTTTGTTCCAGACAAGCTATGCCGGCCTGGGTTTGAATTCCCCTCGGGGCTTGACTGAGCGATTGAACACGAAGGGAGGCAAGTATCCCTGGATCATGCAGGAGAGGGCCTCGGTCACGCCGCGGCGAAGGTCCTGCCCCGACTCCACCGAGCTGGATCCCTGGTGGGGGGTGAGCACCACGTTGTCCAGGCTTCTGAGGGGGCTGTCGACCCCCAGGGGCTCCTCTTCGGTCACGTCCAGACCGGCGCCGCCGATCCGCCGCTCCTTCAAGGCCTGTATCAGCGCCTCCTCGTCCACCACTCCGCCGCGGCTGGTGTTGACCAGAAACGCCGAGGGCTTCATCAGCCCCAACTCGGGAGCACCGATGAGATGCCGGGTCCCGGGGGCCAGGAAGGTGTGCAGGGACACCAGGTCCGACTCTCCCAGGACCCGTTCCAGCGACGTCAACTCCACGCCGGCTTCAGCGGCCAGGCGGGGATCCACGTAGGGGTCGGTGGCCAGAATGCGCATGCCGAATCCCTGCAAGCGGGGGACCATGTGGCGGCCGATGTTGCCGAACCCGACCAAACCCAACGTCAGGCGGCTGATCCGGCGCAGGGGGTGCCCCAGCGGAGGCTTGTCCCAACCGCCGGCCCTGACATGCCGGTCCAGGATGACCACGCGCCGGGCGCAGGACAGCACCAGGGCCGCCGCGTGGTCCGCAACCTCCTCCACGCAGTAGTCGGCCACGTTGAAGACCACGATGCCGCAGTCGGTGGCGGCCTCGACATCGATATTGTCCACTCCGATCCCGTAGCGGCCCACGGCCCAGCAATCGGGCAGGGACTCCAGGACTCTTCTGTTAATGGGTGTGAACAAGCCCTCGGTCAGGATGATCCTTGCGCCGGCGCAAGCTCGAATGATTTCCTCCTCGGTCTGTGCCGACAGCAGAATCAATTCCCCTCCCAGGTCCTCGACGGCTTTTCTCTCGGGGGCATAGAGGCGTTCCTTCTCCTCATCCGGACGGTCGCAGTCCACATTCACCACTCTGACGGGCTGATCTCCCTGCTGGCTGGTCATGTTGTTCGCTCCTAGCTGAGTGTCGATAAATTCGTCTGATTCGCTCCTTCTTCGTGTAACCACGCCGCAGCATTGTACCCGAGCCCCAGGTAATCGGTAGGGTGAATCGGACTCTGTAGTCTGCAATAGACCCTGGTTTGCAGCTTGTTTGCCGCTGCCTGTATGTTCATTCTCCCCGTGGGTTACTCCCGGCTTTTTGACCGCTTGCAAAGGCTGTGAACTTAATTCACAATTGAGGGAGGTGAAGTTGTTATTGTTCACAGTGGGCGCTTGGCGATGGGACTTACTTGTCCCTCCGATTGCCCCCTGCCAAGGGTGGTAATTGCCGCCTTGAGGATTCTTCAGCGACAAGTTCGGGGCGGGGTGGCCCCAGGAGGCGAATCGTGTTCGCTAAACCGTTTGCAATTCCAGGTTTTTCGCGTGGTGGGAGTTTGGTTGCCCTTGCAGCGGTGCTGCTTGCGGCGGCCATTCCGGCCAGCGGTCAGTTGTTGACGTCCCGCGTGGACGGGAGGGTGCTGGATCAGACCGGCGCCGCTGTGCCGGGTGTGACGGTGACCTTGACCAACGCCGCCACCAACGTGGCACGGGAGACCGCCACCAACAACTCCGGTCTCTACGTGTTTCCCAACGTCTCCCAGGGAACCTACAGCGTCGAAGTCACGGCGGACGGCTTCAAGACGGCCCTGATTGAAGACGTTCAGGTTGCGCTGGGCGCCCCCGCCAACGTCGACATCGTGGTGGAGGTGGGCGTGGTAACCCAGACGGTGGTGGTGACGGCGGCTGAGACTCAATCGGTGATGAACGAGGTCAACGCCGAAATCAATACCAACCTCAACCGGGAGCAGGTCAAGGATCTTCCCTTGAACGGGCGTAGCGTGACCCAGTTGGCGCTCACCCAGGCCGGTGTCACCAGCCCCGGCGGGACGCGCTCGGCCGCCATCAACGGGGGGAGAGGCACCTTCAACAACTTCACCCTGGACGGGATCAACAACCAGGACACCTTCATTCGAACCGATGCCCTCTTCGGAGTCATTCCGGTGCAGGAGAGCTTCATCGAGGAGGTGAGCATCACCACCGCCAACGCCGACGTGGACGCCGGCCTGGGCAGCTCCCAGACCCAGTTCGTGACCCGGTCCGGGGGCAACGCCTATCACGGCGAGGTCTTCTACTACCACCGCAACGATGCCCTCAACGCCAACGACTACTTCAACAACGCCTCCGGTATCGACAAGGAGCGGGTCTTCATCCACCAGTTCGGCTTCAACGTGGGCAGTCCCATCCTGAAGGACAAGCTGTTCTTCTTCGTCAACTACGAGGAGGAGCGCAGCCCCGGCACGGCATCGGTGGTCCGCACCGTGCTGACGGAATCGGCCCGGGCCGGCAATTTCAGCTACGTCAGGCAGGACAACGGCCAGATTGCCACGGTGAACCTCTTCGAGCTGTCCGGATTCAGCCCCGACCCTGCCATCGCCGCACTGGTGGATAGCACGCCGCTGCCCAACGACAGCAGCGTGGGCGACGGAAGAAACAATTCCGGCTTTCGCTTCAACAGCATCGACAAGAGCGATGCCGACTGGTTTGTGCTTCGGGGAGACTACGAGATCACCCCCAGCCACTCCTTCACCGGGACCTTCCACCAGTTTCGGCTGGATACTCCCAACTCGGTGTTCAACGGCATCGGCTCCGTCTTCCCGGGTCTGCCCGGCGCCGGGCAGAGCTCCAAGCGCAGGCTGGGTTCCTTTGCCCTGACCAGCCTGTTGAAGCCCAACGTCACCAACGAGGCCAGAGTGGGCTACCAGAGCTCGAATCCTCGCTTCTTCACCAATGAGACTTTTCCCCTGGGCTACCGGCTTTCTTTGGCAGGCGGTTTCAGCAACCCCGTCCGGAGTTTCCTGGCTCAAGGCCGCGACACCCGCAACGTGGACATCATGGACCACATTTCCTGGGTCAAGGGCAACCATACCGTCAAGGTGGGGGGCAGCGTGCGCCTGACCCAGGTGGATCAGTTCAATGACGGCGGAACCGTGCCTACCTACAACCTGGGGTTCGGACCCGGAAACCCCGATCCCCTGGTGCCCGATATTTTTCCCGGAGGGATCGCTTCCAGCGAGTTGAGCCTTGCCTCCGGACTGCTGGGAACCCT
The DNA here is from genome assembly GCA_026706225.1 of Acidobacteriota bacterium. The sequence goes on along the minus strand of JAPOZE010000114.1, from coordinate 4,451 downwards.
GGGAGGATTCATCGACAGCGCCGATCAGACCTTCAACGCGTCCTCGCCCCATTCGGGCTACGTCGACGGGGCCTCCAACACCAACCTGATCAAGCAGAACTTCGTCAATTTCTACGTGGGAGACACCTGGCGGATCACCCGCTGCCTGAGCCTGAACCTGGGCTTCCGCTGGGAGTATCACTCGGTGCCCGACGAGGTCAAGGGGCTGGCACTCCTGCCGGTGGGCGGTTGGCAAGCGGTGCTGGATCCTGACGCCGTCATCGATCTGGCCGGCGCCACCAACGGAAGGCCCTTTTACACCGGCGACGGCAACAACTTCGCTCCCAACATCGGCATCGCCTTTCAGCCCGGGCCCGGGCACCGGACCGTCATTCGGGCCGGCTACGGCATCAACTATGTGGTCGACAACGGCATTACCACGGTGCTCAATGCTCTGCGCGGCAACGACGGTCTGAGCCAGTCGATATCCCTGTCGGGACTCAGCGGCACGGTCAGCGGGGGCGGGCTGGTGCCCATTCCGGTTCCCGAGTTCCGGATTCCCCGCACCGCCCGGGATGGAATTCTGGCCGATTCCACGGCGGCCATCTTCACCATCGATCCCGGCATGCGCACCCCCTACGTGCAGCAGTGGAACATCGGGGTGCAGCACAGGCTCATGGAGGACACGGCCGTCGAGCTGCGCTACGTGGGCAACCACGGCGTCAAGCTGACCCGCGCCATCGATCTCAACCAGGTGATGCTGCCCCCGGACTTCATCGAGGATTTCCGCAGGGCGCAACGCAACCTGGCCGCCAACGGGGACCCCCGGGTCGGCGAACCGCTGCAGATCTTTCCGCAATTGGGTTTTGCCGGCTTCCTGCAATCGGGGGGCGTCCAGCGCTGGATCCGCAACGGGGAGATCGGCCAGTACATCGGGGACTTTCTGGCCCCCAACCGTATTTTCTTCTTCAACGGCGAGGGAGGCGAACGCTTCGGGGCCACTCTTCCCGCCAGCTATTTCCTGCGCAATCCCAATGCCTTCGTGGCCGACGTGGTGGGCAACAACGCCTTCGCCAAGTACCATGCCCTCCAGTTCGAGATCAGGCGGCGCTTGCGCTCGGGACTGACGGGCCAGTTCAACTACACCTGGGGGAAGGTGCTGACCAATTTCTCCGGCAGCCAGTCCAATTTCCGGGGGCTCTTCGACAACGCCCAGCCGGAGCTGGAGATCCTGCGCCCCGGTTTCGACATCACCCACACCTTCAACGGCAACTGGGTGTGGGAGATTCCCTTCGGCGCCGGACGCCGGTGGATGAACAGCGGCGGCATCCTGGACACCATCGCCGGGGGCTGGGACCTCAGTGGATTCTTCAGGATGCGGTCGGGAGAGGTGATCAACATCATCTCCCAAAGAGGGACCATCAATCGCGGCGGTTCCCGTGCGCTGACCAATACCGTGCACCTGGAGGGGATCGATATCAAGGCTCTCCAGACCAAGACGGGGGCCCACCGCCACCCGGACGGCCGGGTGACCCTATTCGACTCGAGCCTCATTGACGATGGCGGGTTCGGAAATCCCCTCGTCTTCAAGAATCCGGCCATCCTGCAGGCGGGCACTCTGGGCATGTCCCCCGTCAGTGGCCCCTGGTTCACCACGCTGGACGTGGGCCTGCGCAAGAGCATCGCGCTGCCCTTCACCGAAGAGTCGCGGTTGCAGCTTCGGGTGGACGCCTTCAACCTACTCAATCACACCAACTTCAACGTGACCAGCACCTCGGGGATCGCTGACCTGGGGGTGGTCAACATGCACAATCCCAGCACCACCGACTTTGGCCTGGTCAGCTCGGCCTTCTCCGCCCGCACCCTCCAGGTGGGGTTGAAGGTGGAGTTCTAGTCGGCGTTTCTCACGGTTGGTGATGGACGGTCGCGCCATCGGCGGCCAGGCGGGAACACCGGGCGTTCGCCCGGGGTCGCCTGTTTCCCCGTGCCCGCGGCGCGCCGGCGGCGACCGAGTAGCACCGCCGCGAAACGGGCTGTTGCTCCAAGGACAAGCCAACAATCGTGAGGTCCTTCCAGTCCGATTGTTTTCCTAAGACAACTCGCATAGAATACCGGCCGTTATGGACAACGCATCCGGCCAACCCTGGCACAAGAAACTGCACTGGCGGATCGCGATAGCGATGCTGCTGGGCATCGTTGCCGGCCTGATCGGCGGCGAAGCCCTGGCCGACAAGGTGGGCTGGCTGGGCGACCTCTTCATCCGCCTGCTGAAGATGATCATCGTGCCCCTGGTGCTGACCTCGATCATTACGGGCGTGGCCTCGGTCGGGGCGGGTGCCGGCCTGAAGCGCCTGTTCGGGAAAACCCTGGGTTACTACGTGATGACCAGCCTGGCGGCCTGCCTGGTGGGCCTGGTGATGGTGAACACCATCCGCCCCGGGGTCGGGGCGGACCTGGGGGGCGCCGAGACAAAGGAGATGCCCGATCTCACCGTCATCCAGTCTCCCGTGGACCTGATCCTGGACATGGTGCCCGAGAACATCGTTTCGGCGGCGGCACAGCCCAACATGCTCTCCATCATCTTCTTCTCGATCGTGGTGGGACTCAGCATCAGCAGCCTTCGGGATCGTTACCGTGAGCCCCTGCTGAATTTCTTCGAGGCCGGCTTCGAAGCCATGATGCGCCTCACCGGCGGAATCATTCGCATCGTGGCTCCGTTGGGAGTGTTCGGTCTGATCGTCCGCCTGGTCGGCACCACGGGCCTGGGCGCCTTCAAGGCGCTGGGGCTGTATGCCCTGATGCTGGTTTGCGGCCTGACCATACACCTGTTCCTTTCCTTGCCGCTCTTCCTGCGGTTTCTGGGCGGGATCAATCCGATCGTGCACTTCAGAAACATGGTCGAGCCGATCGTGATGGCTTTTTCCACCAGTTCGTCGGGCGCCACCTTGCCCGTCACCATCAATGCCGTGGAAAACAAGGTCGGCGTATCCAACCGTGTCAGTTCCTTCGTGCTGCCGATGGGGGCCACCGTCAACATGGACGGTACGGCTCTCTACGAGTGCGCGGGTGTACTCTTTATCGCCCAGGCGTTGGGGGTCTCACTGGGCCTGGAACAGCAGTTGTTGGTGGTGTTCACGGCGCTTTTGGCCTCGATTGGAGCGGCGGCCGTGCCCTCCGCCGGGCTGGTGGTGATCTTCATCGTGCTGGACGCCGTCAACCTGAGGGGACCGCAGGTGGACATGATCGTGGGAGCCATGCTGGCGGTGGACCGTCCCCTGGACATGTACCGCACCGTGGTCAACGTCTTCAGCGATTCTTGCGGCGCCGCCATCATCGCACGCTCCGAAGGCGAGACCGGAGTGGATGAAGCGGTTGCGCCTGCGTCCTGAAAGGGGTCGCCGTAGTCGCCGCCATTCCTGACATGAACCCGGAAAAACGTGGCGATCGTGGGTGAGTTCAGTTAAAATCGGGCGTTTAGCAGGCAGTCTGACGATCCTTGTTGACCAATGAGGCGCTATGCAGAAAGGGAATAACTCTGGAATGGAATCCCAATCCTTGTCGTCGGCACCCGAAGCGTTGAAGACCAGGCCGTCTGTTCAATCGTCTCCCGCGATGCCGGCCGTCGCGAGATCGGCCCGTGGAAACTCCGGCGGAACCACGGCCATCGGCAAATCGCTGGTGCTCACCGGAACCCTTGCAGGCCAGAACAGCGACCTGACCATCGGTCCCAATGGAAACGTCAAGGCCGACATCAAGGCCAGGAAGATTACGGTATTCGGGCGAGTTACCGGGAAAATGTTCCCCGCGGAGAGGATTGAGATCCTCAAGACCGCCTCGGTCAAAGGCACGGTAAGGACTCCTCGAATTGTGGTTGAGGAGGGGGCGGTCTTCCATGGAAATATCGAGTCCCTCGGACAAGAAATGAACTTCCCGGCGACCAGGCAAAAGAAACCCCTGATCATTCGACAGGAAAGCCGTAGTTGAACCGGCCAGGCGCCGTAGTGTCGCGATTCGCCCAGTCGGCCGGACTGTTCGGCGATATCCCAGGTAAGTCTAAATGGGCTTCAGAGCCGCCGGGCTTGGGTCCCTCTATCGGATCTTGCAGGGGGCGATTGCCGAAGTGATCTGAAGCCCGGCGGGCTCGTAAAGGATGAAACATTCCATGGGCAAAGATAACGAAAGCCGCATGCAGGCGCTCCTGAAGCAGAATGCCCGGGAGGCGGCCAAGCAGCCTTCAGCATTGGCGCCGTCTGGCGGGGAGCCTGCGAGGCCGATTGGCCGCGCTCAGATCAGGACAGCCAAAATCGGAGAATTTCTTAGATTTGAAGGCACTCTGAGGGGACTTGAGGACGTGGTCGTCGACGGGGAAGTGGAGGGAACCATCCGACTCCCGGAAAGTAGCTTGACCGTGGGCGCCAGCGGAAGGATCAATGCCGACATCGAGGCCAGGAGCGTGACGGTCTACGGCCACG
>JAPOZE010000075.1 GCA_026706225.1 Acidobacteriota bacterium | reverse complement strand
CATGAACGCGGTGGGAGTGGATGGCGACGTCCGCACGCTGCTGCACGAGGCGGGGCACGCCTTTCACGTGTTCGCGACCCAGGAGGAACCACTCGACCACTATCGCCACGGGCCGATTGAATTCTGTGAGGTGGCCTCCATGAGCATGGAGCTGCTGGGCGGAGAGCATCTGGACGTGTTCTACGGCCGGGAGGAAGACTTCAAGCGTTCTCGAAGGCAACATCTGGAAGGGATAGTCGACATTCTTGCCTGGATCGCCCAGGTGGACGCGTTCCAGCACTGGATATACACCCACCCCGGACACAGCCCGGCTCGACGAAGAGACCAATGGGCGGCGTTGAATGAACGCTTCGGAGGTATCGAAGACTGGTCGGGATTCGAGGAAGCCCTTCGCTGCGGCTGGCACCGCCAACTCCATATTTTCGAGCTGCCCTTCTACTATATCGAATACGCCATCGCCCAACTGGGAGCCTTGCAGGTGTGGTTGAACTCCAAGAGGGACTTCAAGGGAGCCGTCGGCGACTACTGGGCGGCGCTGCAGTTGGGCGGAAGCCGGCCGCTGCCGGAACTCTTCCGCCGTGCAGGAGCGGCCTTCGACTTCGGACCCGCCACCCTGAAACCCCTGATGGAGAGAGTGGAAGCGGAACTGGAGGCCCTCTGACCTCTTCCGACCTTGACGGATCCCTATTCAGCCTCCTCCACCCCCCTTGGCGGCCCTTGGTCATCCGTCGTGTCCCTTCGTGGATCACTCTTTTTGTGCGTTTCGGATAACCCTCAAGCGCGACAGGGAGGTCGAACCGCTCCTGCTGAAACTCATCCGGGAGCCAGCCACACCTTGCGGAAGCGGAAGTGCTGGAATCCCAGAGAGTTGATTTCTAACCCCCGAACCTGCCGCCGGTGCACCAGCGAATACCGGACCAGGGCCAGCGGCGCTACCACGAAGTCGCTCAGGATCTGCTCTTCGATCTGCCGGTAGAGTTGAGCCCGTCGTGTCTGGTCCAGCGTTCCCCGAGCCCGGCGCAGCAACCGGTCCACCTCGGGGTTGTCGTAGGCAAAGGGGTTCCCGTTGCTTCGGGAGTGGAACAACCGGCTCAGCAGGGCGTCGGGGTCGGGGAAATCGATCACCTCTCCAAGCAGAAACAGGGGGGCTTGTCCCGCATAGATACGGTCGAGGAGCTCCCGCATGGAATCCACCCTCCGGACATCGATCTTCAGTCCGATGGAGCGGGGGCCCTCCAGAAGTCGTTCCAGCCTCCGGCGGGCCTCCGGCAGCCGGGCAGAAGTCCAGAGGCTCAGCCTGGGCAGCCGCCCCTTTCGGTGCCGCAACTCTTTCAGGGCCTGTCTGGCTGACTCCACGCTCCCGGTCCGGACCGGTAGCCGCCGCGACCCCAGCAAGGAAAAGGGAATCAACCGATCGGTGGGCTCGAAGTCGGTCAATCCGCCATAGACGGCGCCCGGGTCTATGGACAGACAGACAGCCTTCCTCAGCAACCGTTGGCCGGCTCCGGGAGTCTTCACGTTCAGACCCAGATAGAGCAGACGCAAGACGGGGAAACTCCGGACTTCCCAATCCGGTCTGGCCGAAGCCTGAGAGATTCGGTCGGTGGGAATGAAGGACAGATCCAGGCGTCCTCGGGCAAATTCCTGGAAGCTCTCGCGGTCGGTGAGAGCGGCGACGGTACGAATCCGCAGTCCGTCCAGGTAGGGTTTCCCCAAGAAATGGTGTGGATGGCTCTCCAAGTGAATTTCGGGCCCAGGTCCCAGTCTCTTCAGGCGAAAGGCTCCCGTGCCCAGCGGTGATCGGCCGAACTGCCGCTCCCCCGATTCCACCGCTTCCCTCGGAACCACCGAAGCCGATGGGAGCGCCAGCACCTGCAGAAAGGGCGCATAGGGCTGCTCCAGGGTGATCTCCAGGGTGTGGGAATCCACCGCCCTGATTCCGCTGACGCTGTCGGACTTCCCCGAACGGAAGGCGGCGGCTCCCCCGATCCGGGTGTAGTACTCCGAGTCCACCGCCTTCCACCGGGGATCGACCAGCCGGGTGAGGGAGTAGACAAAGTCCTGGGCGGTGACCGGCCGTCCGTGGTGGAAACGGACGTCCCGGCGCAGGTGGAAGGTGTAGGTGGTGCCGTCGAAGGAGATTTGCCAGTCCCTGGCAATGGCGGGGACAATCGCCAGATGCTCATCCAACCGCACCAGGCCGTCGAATAGTTGCAGGACGATGGCCGATTCCCAGTAGTTGCGGGAGTGGATGGGGTCCAGCGAATCCACCGCCTGGGCCATGATGCGCAAGACCCCGCCGCCGGCCGGTGCCGAAACCGGATTTGCGGGGGGACTGTTGGGTCCCCGATAGACCCAAAAGACCAGGACCGGCACCGCCAGGGCGCCGGCCAACCATGCCTTGGCTTTCATGGCGTCGTGTTGCTATGAGCAGGGAGTGGCCGTCCGGGGGATGGACTTGGGGAGAGGGCCTCGGAGCACTGTTCCGGCAGAGGGAGTTCGCGTCCTGCTCAGGGGCCAAGCGGTCCTCGGCTGGGCCGAGCCAGCCCGGTCGACAGGAATGTCGACGGCACTGCGTGTCGTCTCTTTGATCATACCTGAAACCATTGTGTTCATGCTTCCTTTGTGCAAGGCTTGAGCCTGAATCCATTCGAATGGACCCGTTGGTGATGAGACTGTTCCCAATCAGGAGCCTGCCATCACGGCTCGTCCTGGGCCTTGCCGCCCTCTTGTGGTGGGGCGGGATGTCCGGCTGCCAGACCCGCCCGCAACCGCAGGAATCCTTCGAGTCCGCGCGCAAGGCGGCGGTCGAGCGCCAGCGCCGGGTCATCTTCAACAACGACGGGGACGACCTGCTGCACCTGGCCGGCCCGGCGACCGCCGAGAAGTTCCTGTCGGTGCGGACCGACCATGCGGCCGGCACCATGGTGGACAGTGTCTTTTATTTTTCCCGCAGGCCCATCAGTCCGCTCTACACGGGATCGGTCACAAGGGAACCCCTGGCCGGCCGACTGCGGGACCTGGCCCGACAGGGCACCGACGATCTCCGCCTGGTGATCGAGGCCTCCCGCAAGCAGGGGATGGAAGTCTTCTGGTCGATGCGGATGAACGACATTCACGACAACGCCAAACCCGAGTCCGAGATCGCTCAATGGAAGAGAGATCACCGTCACCTTCTGATGGGCGGGCCAGAAGACAAGGAGCGCTTCCCCCCTTCCGATCCGCGCAACATCTGGACTTTCGTCGACTACGCCCATCCCGAGGTTCGCGACCTCATGGTGGAGACCTTCAAAGAGGTTCTGGCAGAGTACGACGTGGACGGCGTCGACCTGGACTTTCTGCGCCATCCCGCCTTCTTTTCCGAGACCCGCCTCTTCGAGCCGGTCACGCAGCCGCACCTCGAGATGATGACCGACATGGTCGGCCGCATCCGCGCCGAGGTGCTGGCCGCCGGCCGGCGCAAGGGAAGGCCCATTCTGATGAGCGTTCGGGTCCTCCCCACGCTGGCGCAGAATCGACATTTCGGTTTCGATGTCGAGCAGTGGGCGCGGCGCGGCACCCTGGACCTGATCGTGGTGGGAGGCGGGTACGACCCCTTCACCATGCCCGCCAAGGACATGATCGACCGGGGAAGCCAGTGGGGGGTGCCGGTCTACGTCTGCTTGAGCTCCTCCGGCTTCGAGCACGCCCTCGGTGGCCAACGCTTCTACTCGACCGACGCGGACCAGTGGGGTCAGACCCTGCCCGATGCCAACGAGGAAGTGGCTCTCAGGGTCTGGAGGGCGGCCGCGGCCAATGCCTGGCTGGCGGGGGCCAAGGGGATCATGACCTTCAACCTGTTCCCCAGGCGCCCCGGAAGCAGGGCCACCCGGATGGCGCGCCGGGTGTGGAAGGAAATAGGGGACCCCGACGCACTGGCTTTCACCGACAAGCTCTATGTCGTCGAAAACGTGGAGAGCCTGCAGCAGGGCTTCATGATGGGCTCGGTGCCGGTCGAGGGACGACTGCCGGTTCGGGTCGCGCCCGGCTCGGCGGTGCAGCGCCTGCTGCCGGTTGCGGATGACCTGGGCGGTGCCGGGGACCGTCTCCAATCCCTCGAGTTCCGACTGAGGCTGGCCGGCCAGCGAAAAAGGGATACCGTTTCGGTGCACCTCAATGGAGAACGGTTGCGCCTGACCAGGAGTCAGCCTGACTGGATGATCGGCCCTGTCCCGGCGCAGGCGATGCGGCGGGGAAACAACGTGGTCAAGGTGGAGCTGGCGGCAGCGGCGCCGTCAGCGCTGACGCTGGCAGCGCTGGAACTGGAGATCACTTACCGGCGCTGAGAAGGAAGCGTGAGGATGAGCCAAACATCGGATCCGGAGACTTCGGTCTCCCGAAGAGGGTTTATCAGGACGGTGGGCCTGGCGCCGGCTGTTTTCCGGGTGGTCGAAGCCCGCTCCGAGGGCGGCTCCAGGGCGGTGGCCCCCAGCTTCTGGCACTCGCCCCGCCGCTCGGGGGTCTTGCTGGCGGACCTTTCCGGCGCGCAGCCGCGTGAGGCAATCAGCCCCAAGCCCAGAAAGGGATGCTGGTACACCATTCCCTACCGGACCGAAACGGGCATCCGGGGAGTGATGGTGGCCAGGGGGCAGTTGACTCATCCTCCCGACCTGAGGCTGTCGCTGCCGGTCCAGGGATGGCATGCCATCTACGTGGGGCTCTTCGGCGGGGCCAGGATCGACGAGTTCAGACTGAGGCTGAAGCTGAGCGATGAGGGACTCTTCGAGAGCCTGGCTCCCAGTCGGCTGGGCTACCAGCGCAAGCCGGACGGGAGTTGGCTTCGCCCGCGGCCGGCCATCGGGGCGACCGACATCGAGGAAGTCTTCTGGAGGGCTGCCGACCTCGGCGGGCAGCAATTGGTGATCTCCCACCTGAGGACCAGCCATCCCAGCCTGGCCCAACTGGCCTTTGTGCGGCTGGTTCCGTTGACCGCGGACGAAGTCGAGGAGTACCGGATGGCCGGCGGCCGCCCCGAAACAAGGCTTTTGGCGGCGGAGATGGATGGGCAGGGCCCCTTTCATAGGGGTGCGCGGACGGTGCAGGACATCCAGGAGAACCTGGAGCCGCTGCGGGACACCGATGTCGGGAAGCTCTTTCTGGGAACCGGAGGCATCGGGGCCGGCCAAACCCTCTATCCCAGCCGGGTGGGATCGATGATGGGGGCCGGAGAGGAAGACTTCCCGGTGGAGGCGGGGAGGCGGGCCGCCGAGAGCCTCCTCGGTTTCCAATCCCGAGGCATCGACCCGCTCAAGGTGGCGGTGGATCATGCCCATTCCATGGACATTGAGGTCTACCTGGGTTTTCGGATGGGAACCATGGCCTCCATGCCGCCGGCGTGGTTCGAGCCCGTGCATTTCTGGAAACGGAACCCGCAGTGGCGCTGCCGGGATCGGGAAGGTCACACCATCGTCCGGCTGAGCCTGGCCTACAGCCAGGTGAGACGCTTCTACCTGGACCTGCTGGCGGAACTGGCGGGCTATGGCGTCAAGGGCGTGCAATTGATCTATACCCGCAGGCCTCCTTTCGTGCTGTTCGAGCCGCCGGTGGTCGAAGATTTCAAGAAGGCGTACGGAATCGATCCCCGTCATCTGCCCGAACCGGCCCGGCAGCGACGGGGGGATCCGCCGGCAGCGGACGAGCGGCTGGAGAGGCACTGGGCAACCTACGTCACCACCTTCATGCGGGAATTGCGCCAGCGGCTGGACCGGCAGCGCCCCAGGATAGAGGTGCTGGCCAATGTCGGCTACGACGCTGCCTGGAATCGCCACGCCGCGCTGGACCTGGAGACCTGGACCCGGGAAGGGCTGGTGGATATCCTCTGCGTCTATACCGGAGGGGACGGGACCCAACGGGTCGACTACGGCTATTTCCAGAAGATCACCCGGGGTACCCGAACCGTCTTCTTCGAAGACATCACTCCACGCAACATGCCCGGCAGCCAGTATGCCCGGCAGGCGCGCAAGGCATATGCCGGGGGAGCCGCCGGCCTGGCTTTCTGGGACAGCGGCGGCCGGATTGTGCGCAAGACCCAATGGCACACGGTTCGGCGGCTGGGCCATCGCAAGGACCTGGAGGCAATGGCTCTGCAGCCGCGGGAGTATCGCATCCATCCCCTCAAGCTGATTGACGGTTGGAGCGTGGAACTGCGATATCGGTAGCGATCGAGACACGGAAGGGAGGTGGATCGGATGCCTGTGGGGACTCCCGATAGACGGTCAGGGGAACCGGGAGCGGTGGGCCGGCGCAGGGCTCCCGATTCAGTCGTCCGGGCCGGGGGGAAACGGTCTGAAACAGGGCGGGCGCGAAATGCAAGGATGCAGGCCGCGGCGGCCATGGCCCGGAGGCTGACCGCCGGCCTGAAACCGGAAGAAATCCTCGAGGTGATCAGGGATCAAACTCGTCCGATCATCGGTGGCGACTGCTGGGCTCTGGCCCGACTCGATCGGGATAGTCAGACTTGGGAGGTGACGGCAGTAAGGGTGCCATCCGCTGGCGGCCACGAGTTTCGGGGGCACGTTCCGCATGACCACCCCTTGCTGACGCCCATCCTCGAAACTACGGGGGCTCCTGTCTTCGGACGCCGTAGCCCCGGCCCCGAAACCGGAAACCGGGTTCCACCTTTTCCGGCGGCCGCTGCCTTTCATACTCTGCTGCCCCTGATGGCCGGTGGACATCTGGCGGGCGCCCTGGTCCTTGGGCACTCGACCGGCCCCTTCCTGGACCGTTCCGATCGGGACTTCCTGAGGCTGGTCGCGGACCAGGCTGCCCTGGCCCTGGAAAATGCTCACCTGAGCGAGCAGGTCCGGACGTCTCAGGCCAGGCTTGCCAGCCGGCAGGCTGCGTTGGAGCACCAGTTGAAGCGGCTCACGGTCACCGACGATCTGACCGGCCTCTACAACCAGCGGGATCTGTTCGAGCAGTTGCCCAGGGAAATGGCACGAGCCAAACGGGACGGCAGCGCCTGCTCTCTCTGTCTGTTCGACCTGGATGGATTCAAGGAATACAACGACACCCACGGCCACCCGGCAGGGGATCACCTGCTTCGAAACGTGGGAGCCGTCGTTTCCCGGACCATTCGAGCCAAGACGGACCGGGCGTTCCGCTACGGAGGCGACGAGTTTGTGCTGCTGCTGCCCCACACCAGTCGGGCCGAAGCCCAGGTTCTGGTGGACCGGCTGCGCCGCGCTGTCTCCCGGGCCCTGGCCGGTGCAGTCGGATTCAGCGCCGGAATCGCGGAATACTCTCCCGGGATGGAGAGCAGGGACTTCATTGAAGCCGCCGATCGGCTCATGTACCGGGCCAAGCGCAAGGGCGGCAACCGCCTGGAACCCGAGGGCGCGCTGCGGCGGAGATCAGCCTGAATGGCCATGAAGGGAAGAAAATTCCTGGAGCTGGTAGCCCTGGTGGATCGGCTGCGGGGGCCCGACGGTTGTCCCTGGGACCGCGAGCAGACCTTCGATACCCTCAAGCCCCTCCTGCTGGAGGAGGCCTACGAGACCCTGGAGGCGCTGGACAGCGGAGACCGATCGGCCTTTCGCGGCGAGCTGGGCGATCTGTTGTTTCAAGTGGTGTTTCTTTCCCAGATGGCCGAAACGGAAGGCGCCTTCGACATCGACGAGGTGGCGGATGGAGTCGTCGGCAAGATGGTGCGACGCCATCCCCACGTGTTCGGCGATGCCAAGGCGGATAGCGCCGAGGGGGTATTGAATCAGTGGGAGGACATCAAGCGCCGGGAACGCGCCGGCGGGTCGGACGGTCGGGGCGGGGAAGACTCGATCCTGGACCATCTGCCCCGGCTTCCGGCCCTCCTGAC
>JAPOZE010000220.1 GCA_026706225.1 Acidobacteriota bacterium | reverse complement strand
CGAAGTAACGTCCGTACTCCTGGACGAGAACGTCCGCGGCGACCTTCGACGCACCGAAAAGGCTGTGTTTGCTCCGGTCGATACGCATTGTTTCATCGATTCCGAACTCGTGGAACGGGTGCTTCCGGTCAATCTCCCATCGAGTCTTCCTCTCCACCAACGGGAGCTCGTTAGGGGCATCTCCGTAAACTTTGTTCGTGCTGGTGAAGATAAAAACAGCATCCGGGGAAAACCGCCGTGTGGCTTCCAGCAGATTCAGGGTGCCGTTTGCATTGATAGTAAACTCCGTAACGGGTTCACGGGCGGCCCAGTCGTGCGAAGGTTGGGCGGCTGCATGGATTACGAGGTCGATTCCCTTTCCCAAATCGGAAAACAGCGCCTCGATGGCTTCGGCATCCCGTATGTCGATGTCGTGATGCCGGTAATTGCAAAGATCGCTCTCGAGCTGTTCCCGGTTCCAGATCGTGGATCCCTCTTTCCCGAAAAAATACTCCCTCATGTTGTTGTCGAGGCCGACGATGTCGAAGCCCCGGTCGTGAAAAAACCGGGAGGACTCGCTTCCGATGAGTCCTGCTGAACCAGTTATCAAAACAATGCTCATCTGTCGGTCCCGAGTTCTCTCCGAGCCCTGGAGAGATCCAGGGGAGTATCCAGCTCCGCCCATCCTCCCTCGATGTCCACGGAAGCGAAAGAGGTACCCCGGTCTATCAATTCCTGGAACATGTCGGTCAGGTAGGCCTGGCGAATGGTGGCAGCCTGTTGGAAAGGCCGGTCCCAGTGGTCCGGCCGCAGCTCCTCGTAGACGCGCCGAAGAGTCCGGGCGGTGTCCCCGGAAAGGCGTGACAGGCCTACGAACTCACCATGTGATCCAGGGCCCGGAATGTGTTTCCCGAGACTCCGGATCAGGCCCTGCTCCACCAGGACCTTTTCGGCTGCCTCCTCGCCCTGGTCGGTCCGGTTCTGGTAGCGCTTTCGCCAATCGAGGTCAACTACCAGGGCGTTGTCGGCGGGACTGGCCAACAGTTTCTCCACCACCTCCGGCTGGAAGACGATATCGGAATAGCTGATGATACACTCCGCGTCCAGTTCGGGGGCCGCGCAGAGAAGAGACTCCAGGATGTTGTTGTCGGCCCAGTCGGAGTTGGTGTAATAGCGCAGGGAGGGATAGGCGGCCACGATCTTCTCCATGTGGTAGCCGCCGATGAAGGAAACGTCTTCGATCCCGTTTCTGGCGAAGCCGTCGAGTATCCAGTCCAGCACCCGGCGGCCGCCAAGCCCATCCAGCATGCATTTGGGATAGCTGCGGGTTTCGGGCATCAGGCGAATGCCGCGCCCCGCACCGACAATAACTGCCTTCACGATTTCATCTCCCGCGCCTTGCCAGTACCAGAAGGAGTATTCCCAGCCAGTACAGATTCTGAACCACGGCGAAATAGTAAACGATCCACATAAGCTGGTTGAACACCGCGCCTAGTGTGAAAACCATCAGGTAGACATCGATACCGCTGCGCAGAAAGTTGCGCATTGTTCTGGGGGATATCCGCAACAACCCGGCCAGCCGGCCGATAATGCCGAGCCCACGGGATTCCTCCAGCTTTCCCTTGCCGAATGCGTTGACCGTCATCAAAGTGACGATATGCGTCATGGCCAGACCGGAAAAGGAAACGAGCGTATAAAGCCAGGCGCGCGGATCGCCGGTCTGGCGCTCCAGGGCCAGTCCCAACGCAACGAAGAGCATCACTTCCGCAATCCGGTCCAGCGTGCCGTCCAGCCAGGCTCCGAAAGGGGAACTGTGCCCGCGCAAACGAGCCATTTCCCCGTCGCAGCAATCGAGGGTGAATGAAAGCTGGATGAGCAGCCCGGCAGCGATGAGGGAAGTACGCTCTCCGGTGGAAAGCAGGTATATCGCCGGAAGGATGACGAGAAAGGACAGGAAAGTTACCTGGTTCGGACTCAGGGGGGTGCGAACCAGAAGGGCGGTCAGCAGCGTCGACAGGCGACGGTTGAACAAGACTTCGGCCGGGCCCATTACCAAGGGCCTGCAGGCCCTGATGTCTTCCAGGGTGTACCCAGATTTTCTGTCCATGTGGTTTCACACTCCCGAAGCCAAAGGGGCAAATCTTTAGTTTTTGTTAATCCCGAAATTCTAGGTGAACGTTAAGGAAAGTCGCGGTTGCCATAATCAAAGATCGTCGTGGCAATCTAAATGAACCCTATGAATCGAAGGCTTTCGGTGTGTCGACGAGGCCCAGTCAACTCCACGGCAACCGATGCGGCAAAAAGAAGAGGGAAATAGGAGTCGTGTGTGAGTGATTGTAGAACTCCGTCCAATGGCCTTCGGTTTGATGTTGCATTTGCCCAAATATCGAGTATGGTCATTAACTGTCAAGGACAGGAAAATCTATATACCAGGGAGAGGGAACTTCCAGAAAATCCAAGTCACATATTTGCCCGGTATCAATCCAACTCCGGGTATTTGTTGCTTCCCCGCCGCACCTCCAACTCCAAGATCGTCTTTCTGAGGAGACTCCCCACGGCGCTCGAAGGTCAGTCGAAAATTTCCCAGTACAAAACAATGTCGGTCAGTTCCAGATCTGCGGGGCCATCGTAGTGCATTAAACAGAAGATGTCCTGGGTCTGGTTCAGAACGAATTTCAATTGGCGGGCGCGATCCCCTACGATGGGGACCGACAGCAACCAGGGGGGATGCATCCCTTCCTCCATAGGACGCTGGTAGTCCGGGCTTTTCACCGTGGCCCAGTTTCCTTTGTCCAATTTTGAACTGAACCACTGCGAAGCGTAAGAACCGGAGCTCACGGCTGTCCGGAACGGCACCGGGTGGCGCTCGAAAAAGGAGCGGAATGCGGAACCAGCTGAAACAGCAAGGTTGAGATGAACCCGGTAATGGCCTGCGGGGAGATTGGAAAACCGGACCCCGATCTGGAGGGGGCCCTCCTGAATCTCGGGTGCGAACCGTTTGATCTCCACTGCACTCGGTTCGGCCTTTGATGGCGTGAAAGTGGCTTGGATCCCATCCAGTGCCAATTCACCATGTCCCGAATACTCACAGATGATACGTTCAATTCCAGCTTTTTCGATCTTTAATTGGATTTCTCGGTTTTCATCGACATTGCCCCCGATAAGTGGAAAGCTGGTGCGGTGACCCCAGTAAGAGACCGCTGGAATCGTATATCCGCGCGTGAGGACAATATGGCCGGAGACCTGCCCGTCAGGCGGTTTGACCCGAAGACCAGGGAAAGTCAGCTCATAGGTACCTAAGGACGCGCCAATCGGCTTTGGCGGGCGCGAAAAACTGACCATTCCTGCCGAAGTCACCCCAGGCCGGGCGTAAAAGCTGCCCTCCGTTTGGTCAGACTCTGCGACGAGGTTGAGGGTGATCGGGAAATTGAATTCTCTCGGCCCCATTCCGGCTGTGGTTTCCGTGTCTGAAAGAGAGATCATATAGGGCGACAGGCTCAAACCCAGTCGGTCGGCCGCCGTGACGCTCCGGTTCCACAAAAAGGGAGCGAAAGCGGCCGCGGCGATTGAGCCCCAGCGGATCAGTTCTGACCTCCCAAAGCCCATGCCGTCGCGGAAAAACAGCGCTGCCAGCAACAACGCCCAGAAGGCGATGTCGAGCAGGGGCATCTCTACCTGCTCTGCGTGGAAAAAATGCTGATTGAGCGGATAGTAGTGATTTATGGAACGGATTTCCAGATTCTTGCCGTCGTAACCGTCCTCCGGCAGCAGGAGGGTATCGAGCACTCCTTCGACGCTGATGGCAAGGGAGAACGCCGCAAAAAAAGTGGTCGCCGCCGAGCGCTTCACGAGCGTCAAACCCCAGGCGAGCCCCAAGACCAGAACAGGCAGCGCGGTCACCAGAAAACGCGCTGGAAAGCAGTAGCCAAAGTCCCAATTCGAATGCAGACCATTGATTACAGCGGTAGCGGAATAGATACTGACCGCGACGACCACGCGCCGGTCGCGCATTCGCGCGAGAGCCACCAGGCCGAACAGGGCAAAGAAGTAAATTGGCGAACTGTTGAGAATTCCTTTGTCCACATGGAGAAAATGGCCGGGCAGGGAGATGCTCCAATTGGCGATATCGAGAGCGTCTTCCCCCCAAGCTCCGCTCCCTGGACGTAGCGGACCCATCCAGTCGCCGCTGAATGCGTAGTGGAAGGAGATGAGAACGTACAGGCCAACGACGACCACCAGGCCGACCACCGAAAGGGCGGGATACCTCCGGGGGCTGTACCAGGCCTGCAGCAGCACACCCGCTCCGCAGAGGAGACCCAAAGGGGCAAGGCGGGGGTGGAGGAAGGGGAGGCAGCACAGCAGCAGGGTCAGCAGACCAAGCAGCGGTACCTCCCATTTCCCCCAGGATCGATACGAGCCACCCGGAATCTGCCAGTGAGCGAGAGTCACCAATGCGACCAGGGCGATCAGCAGGGCCGGGATTTCGGGATAGAGCTGGTTGGTGAATAAAAAAAAGGGCGCGGTAACCGCCATGGTTCCGGTAGCCAATAGTGATGCCCAGAACTCGACCCCCAGTCGTCTCAGGAAAAGAAAGGTCAGAGGAACGCACAGGCTGGCCAGCAACGCCATGAACAGCGCCGTAGCAAGGCGCGGGTTTTTCCATTGCTCCAAACCCAACCAGTAGGCAGGCACGAGGGCGACGGAGAGCCCGATGGGATGCACGGAGTGCACCTTCCCCTCTGGGGAGGCGGGGGCTTTGTTTACCCCGAAATGTGAAACATGGTATTCGCCGATATGTTCTGCATCGAGGTTGTTGGCCAGGTCCATGTCGCCGTCGTGCAGCAGGCTTTGAGTAACGCGCAGGTACTGGCCCTCGTCGCCATGCAGCATGGTGACCTGGCAGAAGTAGAGAGTGTAGAGGAAGTACAGTGGCAGGCAGAAGACGAGCAGGGAACCGGCCGTATACCCAGTTGAAATTCCTTTTTGCCCGTTTGCAGGCGGCAGATGTACGTAACCCAGAAAGACAAGCGCCACTGCCCACAGAGTGTGCGGGGACCAGAGCAGAGTCAGGAAAGGGAAGACATACACTATCGGATCAAGTAGAGAAACCAGACGCAACGCCAGCAGAACCACAGCAAGCAGGGTAGCGCTTCGCAATCGATCCTGGAGCTGTTGCCCGCCAGAAAGGAAGCGATAGCGCACCCATGACAGAACCAGCCCGGCAATGCCTACAGCAGCCGGGCCAATGGGTAACTGCAGACGATATTCCCCTGTGGTAACCGCCAGGCGCAGCTCGTCGGCGGCCGCGGCGATGAGGGGCTCGAATCCACTCAGCGCCAACCATGCGCAGAAGATTCCGACCGCCAGCCCAAGGTCGAGAAAAAACGGCCGGTCGGGGGGGCGAATAACTCCATCCAGGAAACGCAGCGGGTCTTTGGCGATCACACAGGTACCCTTCGTCTGGGGACTAGTTATCGAAAACAACTCAGGCGCGAATCAACCAAATCGGGTACGAAAGCGGACTCTTGACACTCCAAAGAAGGTAAAGGAGATTGCACCGGCTCGTCCCAAAGCTTCCCAGCGGCTGGGAAGCGACGCTCCATATTGCCATCCTGCAAGTAGGCCAATCGGCGGGCGCCAAGCGCGGAAGGCTGGAGACGCCGCCGAAGAAATCGCTTCCTATGACAAAGCGGCGGATCCGGGTGGAAGGTCATCGCCGGGGGCTGAAACCAGCTACCGGCGCCCTGATTGTCATCGGGTTGGTAACGGGCCTGCATTTCGGGCCGGTTCCGCCGCTCGAGGGCCGGGCGCGCCTGGTGTCCGGGGAAGCGGCCGGGGACGACCCGCTGCTTCAGGGTCGGGTCAGGCTTCCGTCGGGCCAGCCCGTCGCCGGGGCGCGGGTGAGGCTCTTCGACCTGGACGGCCTGCACCGGGTGGCAGAGGCGGCAACGGATGAAAGCGGCTGGTTTTCGCTTTCCTCCACGATACCGGCGCCCTCCCTGCCCAGGCAGTTTCACCTCGGGCAGAACTACCCCAATCCGTTCAATCCTTCCACCACCATCCCCTTCCACCTCCCGGTTTCCTCTCGTGTCCGGCTCGATGTGTACAATCTGCTGGGCCAGCGGGTGGCTACGCTGGTGGACGGAGAGCTTCCCGCAGGCTTCCACTCGGTCCGTTGGGACGCAACGGATTCCGCAGGACGCCCGGCAGGGGCCGGACTCTATCTCTACCGGCTGCTGGGTGGGGGCATGAACTTGACCGGGCGCATGGTGCTGATCGACGGGCAGGCCGGACTCCACCCTCTCTCATCGGACCATGGAGCTCTGCCCGCAGGGGGAGAAGCGGTCATGGAAACCGGTACCCCGGTGCTTGGATTGACTGTGTCGGGCCCGGGTCTAGTCCCATTTGTGGACCCTGCGTTTCGGCCCGAGGGGGGCGGAGGACCTGTGGACCTCGTCGTCGAAGAGGAAGGCGCCTCACGCGGGAAGGTGGTGGCCGAGGGACTGTTGGGGGATGTGGACAACAACGGCCTGGTCGACGTCGTGGATGTCCTGCTGTTGATGGTTTACACCCTCGACTCCGATCAGCTGTCGGTCCCGGTACCGAGCGAAGCCAATCTGGCCCTCGGCGACGTCAACCGCGACGGCGTGGTCGATGTCTCGGACGCCCTGTCGGTTCTCGCCTACCTCGTCGACCCCCTGGACCCCTCCCTTCCACCGGGGATAGGAGAGCCGGTAGAAACCGTTGCATCCCTTTCTCCGGACCCTGCCACGGTTTCGTTCCGGCCTGACGGCGCCTGGCATCGATTTTCGGTTCTCTCCTCCGAACGGGTTGAAATAGTTGTCAATCCCCCCGGTTCGGAACGGAACCTGGAAATAACCGTCCTCCGCGGTCTCCCGACCCATTGCCCCCCCGAAGAGGCCGACAGGTTCCCCCGCAACAACGGACAGTTCGTCTACCTGGCCGCATGCGGGGAGGGAACGGGCACGGTGGAGCTGCGGCGGACGTCCGACGGAGCACTCCTCCGGACCTATGCCTTCCCGGTAGGAGGAGCAGCGAGGATGTACTGGACCGGCCACGATGTCAGAACCGTTCGCCGCGCAGACGTCGACGGGTCCGACATACAGGATCTGGTCCCCACGGGGGCCTATGCCGCCGGGTTCGCCCTGGACCTGGAGGGAGGCAAGATGTACTGGACGGACGTAGGGGCCGGCAGGATCAACCGCGCCGACCTCGACGGCACCAACACCCAACGTCTCATCTCCGCCGAAGTAGGATCGATTAACTGGCTGGCCCTGGACGTCCCCGGGGGAAAGATGTACTGGACCGACTGGACCACGGACAAGATCCAGCGCGCCAACCTCGACGGCTCCGACATTGAAGACCTCGTCACTACCGGGCTTGTCGCTCCCCATGGCCTCGCCCTGGATCTGGCTGCAGGAAAGATGTACTGGACGGACAATGGCGCGGCCAGAATCCAGCGCGCCAATCTCGATGGCTCAGGCATGGAGAACCTGGTCACCGGACTGGGGGTTCCCAGAGGGCTGGCCCTGGATTCAGCTGTGGGGAAGATGTACTGGACCGACGCGGGAACCCACAAGATTCAGCGCGCCAACCTCGACGGCTCCAACGTCGAGGACCTCGTCGTCTCCGGGGTGGACGCACCACACGGGCTGGCGCTGGATCTGGTCAGGGGCTGGATGTACTGGACCGACATCGTAACCAACAAGATCCAGCGCGCCAACCTCGACGGCTCCAACGTCGAGGACCTCATCACCTCCGGGTTGAGCAGGCCCTGGGGGCTGACCCTCGATACCTCGTATACCGGTCGTCCAGGGGCCGGGACCGCCACGCTGTCGCCGGACCCGTCGACCATAGCCATC
>JAPOZE010000690.1 GCA_026706225.1 Acidobacteriota bacterium | reverse complement strand
CCTCTGCGGGGAACAGGACGGTGACCACTGTTCAGGTCGTGCAGCAACCTCCCGTCCTACCTGTCCTGTGCATCCTGTGAATCGATGTTCAATTCATGGTTCTTCTCAATCGGTTGGCCCCGTTGCGGGCATGAGACGGCTTGGGATGAGACGGCTTGGGATTGCAAATGTACAGTCGGGCTGTTAGGATAACTTTGAGGCAGGCGAGCATGAACCGAGCGATTACCTATCTGTTGCTCATCCTCTTTGTGGGATCGCAGGCGGACGACGTGGTCCGACTCTGCGCGGAGTGGCTCTGTCCGGAACGCCAAAGCCACGGTTGTTGCCACGAGTCACAATCCGGAAAAAACAGGCTGAGGGCCACGGCCGAAGCAGGCCACTGCTCGCCGGCGGAAACAGCAAGTCCCCTCGAGCTGGATCGAGCGAACTGCTGCGAAACCTCGTCCGAGTCCACCGACAGCTTCTTCCGCACGGCAGAGCGATTCCCCAAGGACGCTTTCAAGCAATTGCTCCTTTCCTCCGCCAAGCCGTCCGGCCAGCCGGGTTCTCCGGCAGGCTCCGGCTCTGCTGAAGGCAATCCCCCGCAGTTCCTGCAGGACCCATCCCCTCCCGACCTCCTTTCGACGGTCCTCCGTATCTAGACCCCAAGCCGTCCGATTGATCGGTCCCACCTGATGAGGGCGCCGGCGCCGCATCGCGTCCGAACCCGTTCGGATGCCTGGCCGCATTCCCCCAGCACCGTTTCGGTTGGCGGCGTCGACCCTCAATTGGAATGAGGGAGACATGAAGTCACACCCAATTGGAAGGCGAGGCAGGACAACTCCGCTCCGGGCAATTTTCGGCGGGATCCTGATCCTGGCTGGATCGGTGTCCTCGCACGCCGCGGAACTCTATTCGAGTAACGGAGATCCCCGCCTGAAGGAATTCATCCAGCAGGCGCTGAACCGCAGTCCCCTGCTCCAGCAGAGCCTGGCGGACTACCGGGCATCGCTGCAGCGGCTTCCCCAGGTTGGGCAACTGCCCGACCCGGTGTTGGCAATCACCCAGTATGCGCGCCGCCCTGAAACCAGAGTGGGGCCGCAAACCACCATGGTGTCGCTATCGCAGCGCTTTCCCTGGTTCGGCAAACTGAAAGACCGGGAGCAGGTGTCGATGCAGCAGTCCATGGTGCTTCGAGAGCAGCATCGCGCCCGCGAGGCCGAACTCGTGCGCAAGGTCAAGGATGCCTACTACAGTCTGGCCTACCTGGATCGTGTCATCGAGATCACCCGGGAGGATGCATCCATTCTGGAGCACTATGAAACGCTGGCCCAGGCCCGCTATGCCCAGGGATCGGGCTCGCTGCAGGGCGTGGTCAAGTTGCAGGCTCAAATCACCCGATCTCAACACCGTTTGCAGCTTCTGCAAACCCAGCGTGTGGATGTAGAAGCCCGATTGAACGGTCTGCTGGACCGGTCGGCCGCCACCGCCGTAGGCCCGGTCCGGCTGCCCTCTCCTGCTCCGCACTCGATCGATGTCGCCCAACTCCTTCAGATGGCGCGAGTCAATCGCCCTGAGGTTCAAGCGGCGGGTCACCGAATCGAAGTAGGAACAAGGCAGATCGAGCTGGCCCGGAAAGGCTATCGCCCCGACCTCTCGTTCGGGGTCAGCTTCGTCAACGTGGCAGGGCGTTCCGACCGGTTGGGAAGACTGAACCCCCCGCACCAGAACGGGAAGAACATCTACGGCCTTACCCTGGGAGTCAACCTGCCCATCCGCCGCAAGAGTCAGGACGCGGCCGTGCTGGAGGCCACCGAAAGCACCATTGCCTCCCGGCGCGGCTATCGCAACCTGATCCGGCAGGTGGAGGTCTCCATCCGTGCCGTCGGGTTTCGTATTCAGGCACTGGCGGAACAGATCGAGTTGTTTGAACGGACGCTGCTTCCGCAGGCCGAACAGGTCCTTCATTCCACGGAAGAAGCCTACGCCACAGGCAGGCTGGGAGTGCTGGACCTGTTGGACAGTGAACGCGATCTGTTTCAGCTTCGGATAGGGCTGGCCGGATTGATCAGCGACACCATGAAATCTTTGGCTGAACTGGAACGCGCGGTCGGCGTTCCGTATCGGGAGGTGAAACCATGAAATCCTACGGCGGTTGGATCCTCGGCCTCTTGCTGGCCTTTCTGGTGGGTTTGGCGCTTCCGCTGCCGATCGATGTGAACCTGCCGGATTGGGAGCGTCTGTCCGGCTGGTTGGACCGCATGCGGCCGTCCGGCCCGGCATCCGATCTCGGGCAGCAACTGGCGCAACTCCAGCTCTGGACCTGCGGAATGCACCCCCAGGTGGTTCAAAAGGAGACCGGCAGTTGTCCCATCTGTCACATGGACCTGGTTCCGGTGAGGGAGATCGCCGCCGAACCGGAACCATCGCAGGAGGAACGCAGGGTTCGGTATTGGCAAGCGCCCATGGATCCCACCTATGTTTCCGACAAGCCGGGAAAATCACCCATGGGAATGGACCTGGTTCCGGTTTACGAGGAACCGGCCGAGGAGCCGTCCGGCATACGGGTGGATACCGATTTCCTGCAGAATTTCTCCATTCGATCCGCCCGGGTTGAACGGGGGCGGATTCCGCGGCTGATCCGGACCATAGCCACCCTTCACTACAACCCCAGGACCATGGTGTCGATCAACACCAAGTTCGAGGGTTGGATTGAGGCGGCTCACGTCAATTACCTGGGCCAGCAGGTGGACAAGGGCGACCTGCTGTTCGAAATATTCAGCCCTCAACTGCTCACCACCCAGCAGGAGTACCTGGCGGCAATCCAGTATCTGGAGCGACTCCGCGGGCAGGCTCATCCAAAGGCCGTCGAGCGGGCTCGGGACCTGGTGGAGGCCGCCCGCCAGCGGTTGCTGTTTTGGGACGTCACCGAAGACCAGATCGGAACACTCAGAACCCAGGGCAAGGCCTTCAGGCGATTGAAAGTCGCTTCGCCGGCTTCGGGCGTGGTGGTCGATCAGGCCGCTGAAACTCTCGAGGGCATGAAGGTCTCGCCGGGGATGAATCTCTACCGGGTTGCCGACCCCTCTACTGTCTGGGCGCAGGTGGAGATCTTCCAGCATGAGATGCGGCACCTGCGAATCGGACAGAGGGTGCGCGTCAGCCTGGACGCCTTTCCCGAACGAAAGTGGCAAGGCACCGTGGTTTCCCTGAACCCGGAGCTCGACCCCCGTACTCGAACCCTGGGAGCCCAGGTTGAAATTCCCAACCGTGATGGGCGCCTCCACCCTGAAATGGTCGCGGAGGTGGAGCTTGAAATCCCCGGACCCGCCAGGGCGCTCAAGGTGCCCGAGGAGGCGGTGCTCCATACCGGAGAGAGAAGTGTGGTGGTCGTGCAGAAGGAGACCAATCTGTTTGAGCCCAGAGAGGTCGAGCTGGGAGCCGCGGGCGGGGGTTTTCAAGAAATCAGAAGGGGTTTGAAGGCCGGCGAGCGCGTGGTGACATCGTCCCAATTTCTGATTGATTCGGAAAGCAACCTGAGAGAAGCCATCAACAAGATTGCGGCGCAAAGCGAAGTCGAATGGGAACCGGAGGCGACGGAGAACCGCTAGCCATACCAAATCGCGAGGAAAGGGCGATGCTGACGAAACTCATCGACTGGTCCATCCGTAACAAATTGCTGGTGCTGCTGGGAGCGGCTTTCCTCTCCCTGGCAGGCGTCTACTCGGTTCAGCAGGTGCCTGTGGACGCCATTCCCGACCTCTCCGACGTTCAAGTCATCGTCTACACGGAATACCCGGGACAAGCGCCTCAAATCGTGGAGGATCAGGTCACCTATCCCCTGACCACCCGAATGCTGTCGGTTCCCTTCACCAAGGTGGTTCGGGGTTACTCCTTCTTCGGCTACTCCTTTGTCTATGTCCTATTCGAAGACGGCACCGACATCTATTGGGCACGCAGCCGGGTCCTGGAATATCTCGACGCCGCCTCCCAACAGCTTCCCGCAAACGTCACGCCGACTCTGGGTCCCGACGCCACCGGGGTCGGCTGGGCATTCATGTATGTCCTGCAATCGGACCGCCACGATCTCAGTCAACTGCGCTCCATCCAGGACTGGTATCTGAAGTACGAGCTGACCGCGGTCCCGGGTGTTTCGGAGGTCGCCAGCGTCGGCGGTTTCGTACGGCAGTATCAGATCACCGTCGATCCCAACAAGCTTCGAGCCTACAACATTCCCATTTCCGAGATTCGCCGCGCCGTTCAACGCAGTAACAGCGACGTCGGCGGACGCTTGCTGGAAGTTGCCGAGCGGGAGTTCATGATACGCGGTCTGGGGTACATCCAAAACCTGGAGGATATTCGCCGGATCGTGCTGGGGGTAGGCAGCAATGGAGCCCCCATCCTGCTGGGGGACCTGGCCAGGGTGTCGATGGGCCCCGAAATGCGCCGGGGACTGGCCGACTGGAACGGCGAGGGAGAGACAGTGGGTGGCATCGTGGTGGTGCGGTACGGCGCGGATGCCTACCAGGTGGTTCAGGACGTCAAGGCCAAGCTCGAACAGGTAAGGCCGGGCCTTCCCGAAGGCGTCGAGATCGAGGTGGCCTACGACCGTTCGGCCCTGATCGAAAGGTCCGTTTCCGGCTTGGCCGGCAGCCTCACCAGGCAGTTGATGATCGTGGGTCTGGTGACGCTGGTCTTTCTTGCTCACCTCCGCAGCGCGCTGGTGATCGTCGCCACCCTGCCGGTGGGAATCCTGATGGCCTTCGTTGTCCTCAACCTTCAAGGCTTGACGGTCAACATCATGTCCCTGGGCGGCATCGCCGTCGCCATCGGAACCATGGTCGATTCGGGGATCGTGCTGGCCGACGCCGTACACGGGCGATTGCGGGAACGGGCCGGAAAAGACCCTCACTGGCGGATTGTCGGCGATGCCTGCAAGGAAGTGGGTCCGTCGCTGTTTTTCGCGCTGCTGATCATTACCGTTTCCTTTCTGCCCGTCTTTACCCTGGAGGAGCAGGAAGGGCGCCTTTTCAAGCCGCTGGCCTTCACCAAGACCTACGCCATGGCCGCGGCGGCGCTTCTCACCGTAACCCTGGTCCCGGTGCTGGTGGGATATTGCATCGGCGGCAGGCTCCGGCCCGAGAAAAAGAACCTCCTCCAGCGCTGGACGACTGCGCTCTATCGCCCCCTGCTCGGATTCGCCTTCCGTTTCAAATGGCTGGTGCTGGTGTTGGCCCTGCTGATAATGGCAGTCAGCCTGATGCCCTTTTCCCAGTTGGGCTCCGAGTTCATGCCGGCCCTCTGGGAAGGTGATCTTCTCTACATGCCTACCACGCTACCCGGAATTTCCATCACCAAGGCGCGTGAGGTCTTGCAGCAGACCGACAGGATCCTCAAGAGCTTCCCCGAGGTGGATCGGGTTCTCGGCAAGGTGGGCCGAGCCGAGACCTCCACCGACCCGGCGCCTCTCTCCATGATCGAGACCACCATCATGCTCAAGCCCGAGAGCCAATGGCGGGAAGGCATGACACCGGACAAGCTCATCGAGGCCATGGACGCAGCCATTCAGGTGCCTGGACTCACCAATGCCTGGACCATGCCGATCAAGACCCGCATCGATATGCTCTCCACCGGCATCAAGACGCCGGTGGGAATCAAGGTTTCCGGTCCCGACTTGCGGGAGTTGGAACGCCTCGGCAAGGAGGTTGAGCGGGTCGTCCGTCAAGTGCCGGGCACAATGAGCGTCTATGCCGAGCGGGTGATGGGAGGCCACTACCTGGATTTCCGGATCGACCGCGATGCCCTGGCGGTTTACGGGCTCCAGGTGGGCGACGTGCAGGAGGTCATTCAGTCCGCCATCGGCGGCATGAACATCACCACCACGGTCGAGGGGCTGGAACGCTACCCGATCAATCTGCGCTACAGCCGTGAACTGCGGCACAACCTGCCGGCCCTGAACGCCACCCTGGTTTCTGCGCCCACCGGTCGCACGATCCCCCTCGGTCAACTCGGCAAATTCCGCTACGTGAGCGGTCCCGCGGGTATCAAGAGCGAAAACGGCAAGCCCAACGCCTGGGTCTACGTGGACATCCGGAACGTGGACATCGGGGGCTACGTGGCGCAGGCCCGGCAGCGGGTCAATCAGGCGGTCCCGGTCCCGCCGGGCTACACCATCGACTGGAGCGGGCAGTTCGAGTCCATGCAGCGGGCGCGCCGGCGACTGATGCTGGTCGTTCCGCTCACGCTGGTACTCATATTCGTGATGATCTATGTCAACACCCGTTCGATGGTGGAAACCGGAATGGTTCTGCTGGGAGCGCCGCTGGCCCTGACCGGAGCCATCTGGCTGCTCTACCTGCTCGACTACAACCTGAGCGTGGCCGTCTGGGTGGGTATCATTGCGCTTGCCGGACTCTATGCGGAAACGGCGCTGGTCCTGTTGCTTTACTTGAGGGGCGCCTACCGCAAGTTTCAGCACGACGCCAGGCAGCCTGATCGCAACGGATTGCTTCAAGCCATCGGCAACGGTTCCACCAGACGGCTGCGGCCGATCCTGATGACCATCGCCACCGACGTGATCGGGCTGATGCCGATCATGTGGAGCCAGGAAACCGGAGCCGAAGTGATGAAGCGGATTGCGGCTCCCCTGGTGGGAGGGGTGACGACTTCGGGCCTGGTGGTGCTGGTGGTCCTCCCCCTGATCTACTCCATTTGGAAAAGCCGGGGTCTGCCCAAGGGGGAGAAGTTCACCGCTTTGCATGATCCCGATGAAGAGTCGTGAGACGGATCGTGGTCAGGTGGTTCCCGCTTGGAAGTCCGCAGGGACCGAGTCGAGTGGTTCTGGGGGAGTCAGTTCAGTGGCAGCGCGCTAAAGGGAAGCAGCCTGCCTCCATGTTCCTGCCTGAAGGCTTCCGCTGCCTGCCGGCTGGAGAACGCCAAGACGCTGGGCGAGCACCGGTCGAATCGCATGGAGGCCGGTTGTTTTTGCGAATCCGTGAGCATGGGATGTTGCAGGCAGAGATTGATGTCGCTTCCCTGCACCACGTAGGCTTGGTCGGGAGTAATCCCGGACCCGGTCTCGAAGTCGGTGAGCTCGACCACGGTGACCGCCTGTCCTGCCTGACGGCCGAGGGTCACGGCGCAGGTGGGGCAACAGAACGCTTCCTTTCGCCCCTGCTGCAATGCAACCACCTGGCTTCCGGCATGGAGGTGGCGCTGGCAAACGCGACAGCCTTCCGACCGGGAGTCCTCTCGCCACTGCCAGGCGGTGTAGGTCACCCCTCCAATTCCCGCCAACAGCGCCAAAAGAACGATTTTCTCGGTCACGCGCTTCATGGCAATGATTCAGGAACTCGGCAGGGGCCCTTGCCACCCTCCACGAATGCCGCTGGACAATTGGTGCCCGGGACCGGAGTCGAACCGGTACGGAGGAAACCCTCCGAAGGATTTTAAGTCCTTTGCGTCTACCAATTTCGCCACCCAGGCCTGTCCTCCTGCCCAAAGGGTTGGTGTGTTTAGGCTACGCGAGGCAAAGTGCCCGAGATATAGCACTTTCCGAACGAGACTGTCAATCGGACGTCAAACGTCAACTCGTCGAACTGGTAAGCGGTGCGGCCTCATCGACAACCTTGATCAGTGACTCCGCAGGTATACCGAGTCCCTTGTGCAAACGCCAAATCATCTTGAGGCTCAGTGGCCGCTTGCGGTTCAACACCTCGTACACCCGGTTGCGACTGCCGATATAGGTGACCAGATCCTTCGGCGCGAGCCCGTTCTGCTCCATGTGGTAGCGAATGGCATCGATCGGGTCGGGTAGATCGAGAGGGTGATTCCGCGCCTCCCAGGCCTCGACCAGTGTCACCAGAACATCCAGACGGTCGCCTTCGGGCG
>JAPOZE010000194.1 GCA_026706225.1 Acidobacteriota bacterium | reverse complement strand
ATGGGCTTGCGCTCGAAGTGCCGGTGCAAGCGGTACTCGATGAAGCAGTCCACATCGTAGAGCGACAGCTTCAGGGAGATACCCGGATCTCTCTTCAGCAACGCCACTTTCACCCGGTTCTTGCCCTTTTTGGGGAACTGGTCCGGCCCCAGATAGTAGTCGAAGGCGTAGCCGTAAGGTCCGACGGCGCCCCCGCGGATGAGCCGGTAGGTCATGTCCACCTTCTGCAGGATGGTGTCGGGCAACTCCTTGCCGTTGAGCTCGATGCGCACCTGGTCGTAGTGGGGCTGGTAGTTGGAGAGGCGGACCCGCAACTTCACCGACTTGACCCGGCCCAGAGAGTGCCAGCGGGCCAGGTCGTCGGCAACCTTGAAAGACACCTGGGTCTCCTCTCCCTGGAGCAGTTCCTTGGGAAGGGGGGTGGAACGACCCGGCCACCAGGCCATCGAGGCGGAACTTCGGGAGGTCGAGCGAACGTGGTAGTGCTTGTCGGCCGTGGCCAAGAGCTCGGGATGCCCCAGCAGACGCAGCGTGTCATATTCCTGGGCCGTCCAGGGCCATCCGTTGGGAGTCCAGTGGTGGTCGCCGATACCGAAGCCGTCGGCGCCCTGGGCATAGGTGTTGGCGGCGGCCGCCCAGATCATGGTGGGGGTGGAGTAGCGGGCCAACTGCCGTCCCAGGGTATTGTGGAAGGCGTAGAGCACCCGGCAGCCGGTGCCCCGGGTCAACTCGACCACGGGCTTGAGGTCCAGGTCCTGGTCCATGGTCTCGTCCTCGCCATGGCTGCTGACGCAGAAGAGGCCGTCCACCAGCTTTTCCGAGACCCATCCGGGAACTTCGTATCCCATGGTCTTCCAGGCGTCGGGGTGGGCCGGAACCCGGGCGTAAATGCGCTTGCGACGCCCCTGGGCCTCTTGGGCCTTGTCAGCCACCCGGCGCAGGTCCCGGACCCATTGGGTCATGATGGGGGCCAGTTGGCCGGCCTGGTCGAAGCGGCAGAAGGGGGGATTGGAAGTCAGGTTGAGCTCGATACCGTCGGTCTCATAGCGGGAGAGCAACTCCTCGAAAACCCGGAACCGTTCCTGCCGGACCTCGGCGTGCATGAAGCTGAAGCGGCTGGTGGGCATGCCCTCGGCTCTCGGGTCGGGGTCGGGACCCACGTGAAACTGGGGATTGTCCAGGGCAAAAGCCGACCAGCGTCCCAGGCCCTCCTGTTCCGCCCGCGTGCCCCCGTGCAGGCTCACCCAGGCGCTGGCCAGCATCAGGATGCCGGTCTCGTGACAGCGGTCGCAGAGGATCTTCATGGGGTCGAGGCCATCGTCGACCATCTGGCGCAGGATCCTGCCCGCCCGGTACCAGACGTAGTGGGTCCATTTCTTGACCACGGTGCCCCACATTTCCGCCACCTTGCTGTCATAGAGCATGGTGCCGCCCTCGACTCCGGCAAAGTAGACCAGGGTGTCCACCCCGCTGGATGCCATCTGGTCCACCGTGTAGGCATGAGGCTCCGGGGTAAAGGGGGGCTCCATCTGGTAGAGCCCTCCGGCGTGACGCCCGTCGTCGAACAGGAAGACCGTGGGTTCACGGACCGAAGCCGGGTCTCCCTTACCGCGCTGTTCGGGGGAGGAAGCCGCCGCCAGAGGCACGGCCAGCGTGCCGGGCGCCAGGCTCCCCATGGTTTGCAGGAAGTGTCTGCGTTTCATCTCTGGTCCTCGTTTCCCTTTCCCAAGTTGGATCGGAATGCCTTGTAACGGTTACGGCCGGCCGGACCCTGGTCCCACCCGCGGAGCGCGACAGGCGCTATTCCGACATCGCCCGAATCAGCGCTCGCACTGGATGGCGATCTCGGTCAGGATGGCCGAGTTGCCGCCGTCCGGAGAGGTCAATACCGCCCGGTACTGCAGCCAGCCGTGGTCCTTGGCCAGCCCGGAGAGGGCGGTTCCCGATTGCTCGTAGAAGGAGTCTTCTCCCGAAGGACCCTTCCAGGCGGCGTTTCCAAGCCCCTCTTCAGTGCCGGCGGAACGGACCTGAAACTTGACCCCGGTGCCCCAGCGGGTTTCCGCCTTCCAGTGGAGGGCGGCAAAGGCGGCTCCCGAGGGAGCCTGGACCGGTGCCGAGGTGTAGTCCCACTGGTAGCGGCGATCGTAAACGCTTCCCGCATCCACCATGGCGTCCAGGTGCACCCCGACCGTGGGAATATGGTGCCGCCTCCGACTGGAGAACCCCTCGGGCCCGCCCCAGTAGATGTTGGTGCCGGCGGCGTGATCGAAGTGTTTCTGGTGGTTGGAGATCACCAGGTCCACCCAGCCGTCGCGGTTGAGGTCCAGCGAGTCGATGGCCGAGGAGGAATGGGCTTCCAGCAGCGTCCGCCGCTTCTCGCTGAAGTCCCGTCCGCCGCTTCCCCAGTAGACGAATGCCGGCAGTTCCCGGGTCGTATCGGAGCGGTAGTTGGTGGTGGCGATGTCCAGGTGGCCGTCCCGGTTGAAGTCGGCCACGGTGGCGTCCAGGGTGGTAAACCCTTCCACGCCGGTGCGGGAGTCCTCGGAGAATCCTTGGGGCCCGCCCCAGTAGATCAACGTGTCGACGTGGACCGTATTTTTCTCTTGGGAGAACCCGCTGGCGAAGACCAGGTCCAGCCAGCCGTCGTTGTCCAGGTCGGCCGGCACTGCGTGGGGGGTGCCGTTGGCCTTGATGGCCAGCACGTTGTCGGGACGGTATCCCTCGGCGCTCCCCCAGAAGATTTCGGAGATCTCCGTTCCCGCCTCGGGATAGATGAGGTCGAGGAAACCGTCCTTGTTCAGGTCGGCGATGGCCGTGCTCTCGATGGCCGGCCCATCCAGGTCCCAGCGACTGACTTCGGGGTCCTGGAAGCGGCCGGCGCTCCCCCAGACGATGGCTCCCCTTGCCGTTTCTCCCGGATTGGCCGTCATGGCCACCAGGATGTCGAGGAAGCCGTCCCGGTTCAGATCGGCCACGCTGGTGGCGATGGGCCTGGTGACGGGCAGCTTGGTTTCTTCGGTGAAGCCTTCGGACGAGCCCCACAGGACCACGCTGGTCTGGTCCCGATTGACAACCAGGTCGGGATAGTCGTCGTCGTCCAGGTCGGCGATGCTGTACTCCATGTTGGCGCCCGGCTCGATCAGGGTGCTGGCGGCGCTGGAGTAGTAGTGGTCAGGGCGCCCCCAGAAGATGGCCGTGGGCAGCACGCCGGTGCCGCTGTGGTGGGAGACCAGCAGAATATCGGGGTGGTCATCCCGGTTGAAGTCGGCCACACCGCTGCTGATGGTGCCGAAGCCGGTGAGCTCCGTCCGCCGGTGGGCCGCAAAGCCGTCCGGCCGTCCCCAGTAGATGTAGCTGGGCACATCGGTGCTGTCGGAGCCTCGAGAGTTGCCGAACAGGAGATCCGGGACACCGTCTCCATTGAGATCGGCGGCTTGAACGGTGGCGGCCCCCTGGGTGGGCAGATCGGTGCGCCGTTTCGGGTCGAACCCATCCGGAGTCGCCCAGTAGATGGTCGAGTCGACCAGGGGATCGGCCTGCCCCCCGGAGTTGGCCAGAACCAGGTCGATCCGCCCGTCCCGGTTCAAATCGGCGGCCTCCATGCCCAGGCAGTCGTTGGCCGGCAGAGTCACGGTTGATTCGGGAGACAGACCGCTTGTCGAGCCGTAAAAGACGATGGCTTTTTCGGAGCCGGCCACCACCAGGTCGGAGATTGGGTCAGGATTGATGCGGGACGCCAGCAGAGTCTTCATTCCCAGGCGGGAGCCTTCCCGGCCGCGAGGTCTCCCGCCCACTTGCAGATCGGCGCTGCTCAGCACTTGACGGCGGTGTTTGCCGAACCCGCCCTTGCCGTCTCCCCAATAGAGATAGAGGCTCTGTTCCTGGCTGTTGTGGTTCAGGAAGGCCAGGTCGGCGTGTCCGTCGCCATTGAAGTCGCCCGAGGCCGCGTCGGTGGCGCTGATGGTGGGAAGGGAAGTGCGGCGCGCGGTGTGGAACCCGTTCAGGTTGCCCCAGTAGATGTAGGATTCCAGGTGCTGCCGAAACCCGCTGGTCTCTCCCCTCTCGCTGCCGTGGTTGGCCAGGGCGACATCGGGAAGCCCGTCTCCGTTGAGGTCCTCCACCGCCAGGCCGCCGGCCAGCAGGGCGGGCAGGTCGGTGCGATTCTCCGGTCGAAACCCGTCGTCTCCGCCCCAATAGATGTAGGCGGGCTGGTCGGTGCGATAGTTGTGCTGGAAGTTGCAGATGACGATGTCCAGGTGTCCGTCCAGGTTGAGATCGGCGATCTTGCTGCGTCCTCCCCCCGAGGTCGGCAAACGGGTTACCCGCTTGATCGCGGTCGTCAGTGTCTTGAGCAGGGAAAAGGGAGCCCGGATTTGCCACATGTCGGGCAGCAGAGAAGCGTAGCCCTCCGTGCCGCCCCAGTAGATCAAGGTGTCCGGCGTGTAGACCGAGTTGTGATCCTGGGTGAACACCAGGTCCAGCTCGCCGTCCCGGTTCAGGTCCCAGCGGTTGATGGTCTGGATCCTCCCCTTGGAGGAGACGTAGAGGTTGGCGCCGCTGTTGCCGGGCTGTCCGGTTTTCAGGGATTCAAAGCCGCTGTGCCGGATCCAGAGGGAGTCATTGGCCTCCAGCAAGGCTGAGGAAAAAACGGCAAGACCGGCAAGGGCTGCCAGGCAAGCCAGGCAGCTTGTGAACAAGCGGGGCCTGACAAGTTTCACGAAGCGTCTCCTATAAGAAGTAGGTTCCCGGAAATCCAATGGACGGGGAGGGGATGAGGTCTCCAGATTGGCCGAGTAGGATATCATAGATCGCCGCCGCGAGGCGGACCGCGGATCGAGGGATTTCCGATTCTGGATTTGGGGAATCAGGAACGGTACGTTCTGCAGTTTCAGAGACTCGGAAGTTTACAACGGGAAGTTCGCAACGGGTTGACCAAGGATCTGATCGATTGTAATGAATGGAGGACCTGTTCTCAATGTCGTCTTTTTCCGTACTGATGCAGGGCGAGAACCCGTACGTCAATGGCTAAAAAATCTTGACAAGGCAGATAGAAAGGTGATTGGGGAAGATATATGGTTGGTCCAGCTTCGTTGGCCCTTGGGAATGCCCCTGGTTAAAAAACTGGAGGCAGATTTGTGGGAAGTTCGCAATAATCTCAGCAGGGGGCGTATTGCGCGGGTCTTGTTCACAGTCGCGGGCAGTGAGATGGTTCTTTTGCATGGATTCATGAAGAAGTCTCAAAGGACACCACAGGGGGACTTGAACTTGGCACGAACTCGAAAGGATTTATGGCAAGGTGGGAGGATGTAGCATGAACAAGTACAGCGGTAGCAACTTTCGTGATTTTCTCGATGAGGAAGGCGTCCTTGAGGAAGTTTCGGAACGTGCCCAAAAGCGTTTGCTGGTCCTGCAAATCCAGGACATCATGGATGACTCTCTCAACATGCAAGACCTGCCTGATGGCGTGCCGGTACCCGCACAAGACATGAAGACATCCAATCACCACCTGTTCGATCTGGACGATACTTCCATGACTTTGGAATGTCGGAATCGCCTTGCCTCCATGATGCGAGAGTTGAATCACTATCTGCTGGGTCCGGAAAATGATTCAATTACTGTGGGCTGGTTAAATCGCTTTACCGGTGTGGTGGGTTAACGGCTCCGGATCGAATGGGTTTAACCTATTGTTTCGCATTCCGGGCGGAGATCATCCAGCAACACCCTGCCTCAACTGCACTTCTTCGCCGGGAAGCAGGGGGTCGTGAGAATGAAATTCTTTGTTCCTGAAGCAGAGAACGAGACGGAAGCACTGTCAGTTTGGAAAGCAACCCGGAAATTTGCCGAAGAGACTCTGGGTTGGGAAGTCTCGGAACGACGTATTTTCAGAATTTCCTATCGACACGATGGTAAAGACTATTTCGTGGAGGTTGGAAAACCGGACCCTCGTATCGGAGAGGTCGTGCTTGTAATCCTTGAGTCAGACACCTACCTTGTTTGCACTCCGAATCGCGGTGTGCTGCGAGGGATGCCAATCTTGGTAGGTCGAAACGAGGTAGAGAGGACTGCAGATTTCCTGGAGCACTCGTAGAAGGTGTGCTTGAGGATCGTTTCAGGCCAATCTCAGATGTGAACAGGCTGTCGCAGTACCCTTCTCCTTCCCCACCCCTGCCAAAGACACAACGGATCCTTTACCGATGATCTCCTGGCTGATACACGGCCTGTAGACCCTGAAATTGAGATTTTGCGCAGCGGTGGTCTACCTGCTACTCTGTCGAGCAAGGATTTGTCTTTGCCAATCGACGATCAAAAATCAAAAATCATCAATCAAAAGTCCTGTTACTCGCTGCACGGCATCGTTCCCATCATCAATACGCCCTTCGACGAGTGCCTCAAGCTCGATTTTTCCTCGCTGGAGCGGCTGCTGGAGCAGTCCATTGCCGACGGGATCGTGGGCTGCATCGTTCCGGCCGTAGCCAGTGAGGTCGACAAGCTCTCGGACCTCGAGCGCCGCCGGTTGGTCGAGCGCGTGGTGGCCATCGCCGATGGACGCATTCAGGTGGTCGCCGGAGCCAGTTCGGAAATCGTGGAAGAGGCTTTCGAATTGGCCAAGCACGGGGTCAAGGCCGGTGCGGACGGGATCCTCTGCCGGGTGCCTGATCGTCTGGAAGGCGACCGGGAAGGCATCGTCAGCTTCTTCACCCGGCTCTCGGAAGCGGGCATGGAGATGTTGATGATACAGGACCTTTCCTGGGGCGGCTACGGCGCCAGCCTCGAGGTCATCCTGGAGCTGTTCGAGAAGATTCCGGCCTTTCGTTGCATCAAGATCGAGACCATACCGGCTGGACTCAAATCCACCCGGGTGTTGGAAGCCACCGAAGGCAGGCTGAACGTTTCCAGCGGCTGGTCCCTGCCGGAAATGATCGAAGCCCTGGATCGAGGCATCCACGGCTTCAATACCACCGCCATCAACAAGCCCTTCGTCCACATCTACCGCCTGCACCGGGAGGGACGGAGAGCCGAAGCCATGGCGCTGTTCGACCGCATCCTCCCCTACCTGGCCTTTGTCCACCAGCACATCGACATATCGATCCACTTCCTGAAGCGCTACTGCGTGCGGCGAGGCCTCTTTTCCACCCACAACGTGCGCGAACCCATCCTGCCCTACGACGCCTACCACGAACGCTGCGGCCGGGAACTGATCGAACGGGTTGTGACTATCGAAGATAAACTGGGGGCCACTAGAGACACGAAGGGGGACTAACAGAGTTGTCTACGAAGGGACACGAAGAAAAACTCAATGACAATGGGGTGCGGCATCGTTGCGCTGACGGTGGAACCGTTGATGCGCCTGACGCTTTGAGCGCGTCGCCACAGATTGGGGCTGTGACCCGGACTGCAGATCCGGCGATTTCCGCTCAAAAGGCTCCCTGCCGCCGGGTCGTTACTGGCACAATATCACGTTTGTCGGCATCAACACCTGCCCTGCGGCGACAATTGCAAACGACGTACTTCTAAATTGATTTATGATTCTTTGGTGCAGACTGGCCGGGTCAGGACGCAGGCAGAATCCCGGCTGCTTCCCGTATATAAGGAGAGCGCCATGGCATTGAATCGCAAGGGAGCGTTGGCTCTCGCACTTCTGGCATTGGTCATGTTTGCGCGTGGGGCTGCCGAGGCCAAGACAACTGCCGGCGAGGTCAAGGACGATGCAACCCTCAAGGCTTTTGTCTTGGGGGCCAAGGCGGAAATCGAGGCGATTACGGACGTCAACGAAGGAGCAAGGCTCAGGGAGAGGCTGAGAACGGAAGGCGACTGGAAGTCCGGATCGATGTTCCTCATCATCTTCCTCCCGACCGGGGAGCCGTTCATCCACGGGAACGATC
>JAPOZE010000232.1 GCA_026706225.1 Acidobacteriota bacterium | reverse complement strand
GCGCGAGCGGCCACATCGCCCAACTTCAAATCCATTCCAAGCCCCAGTGCCTCGATCACGCCTCGATCGACTCGGAACACGGCAGGAGCGTAGCCGAAAAGACCCAAGTGGCCGGGACCGCTTCCCGGCGTAATCCCCGGCAGGACCGGAGTCATTCGGCCCATGGCCGAGACCTGAGCCAATTCATCCAGGTTCGGAGTGACCGCGGCCTCCAGCGGAGTGCGGTAGCCGGTCGCGGCGGTCGCAATGTCGCCGACACCGTCCAGGACCAGCAGGACGAGCTTCCCCTGGGGCCTGTGAGGCAGCCTCAGAGATCGATACAGGATTTCTTCTTCCACCGTTTTCACCGTGTACGTTATCCGTCCGGACCGGCAAGCAGCATTCTACATTACATCCGCTTTCCGTCTCCCGGGGCTTGTGTATAGAATAGGAATCTTTTGCGGATGTCCCGGCGCGGCAAGTTAAGCAAAACTCGATGAACAAACTCCTGGCTGCCAATCGCAGCGAGATCGCCATTCGCATCATGAGGGCGGCCACCGAACTGGGGTTGCGGACGGTGGCGGTCTACTCCGAGGCGGACCGCGTCGGCTTGCACCGTTTCAAGGCCGACGAGGCCTATGCCCTGCCAAGAGACAAGGGTCCGGTGGAGGCCTATCTGGACATTGAGGGCATTCTGGCGATTGCCCGGGACAGGAAGGTGGACGCCATCCATCCGGGTTACGGGTTCTTGGCCGAGAACCCTCAGTTCGCCCAGGCTTGCCGGCAGGAAAACATCACCTTCGTGGGGCCGACGCCCCGGCTGCTGGAGTTGCTGGGAGACAAGCTGGCTGCCCGGCGCCTGGCCAGGAAGGCGGGAATCCCGGTGATTCCGGGGACAGACGAGCCGGTGGAGCAAGGGCAGGAGGCCCTGCGAACGGCTTCAGAGCTGGGATTCCCCTTGATTGCCAAGGCGGCCTTTGGCGGGGGCGGCCGGGGAATGAGGATCATCCGTTCCGCCGAGGATCTGGAAAAGCAATTGGCCGAGGCCCGTAGCGAGGCGGAGGCAACCTTCGGCAACGGCGCCCTTTTTCTGGAGCGCTTCATCGAGCGTCCCAAGCATGTGGAGGTTCAGATCCTGGCCGACCAGCATGGAGATGTCGTGCACCTCCACGAGCGGGATTGTTCGGTGCAGCGAAGGCATCAGAAGGTGGTGGAGGTGGCGCCGGCTGCCGGAATACCGAAGAAATTGCGCGACGAGTTGTGTGAAGCGGCGGTTGCCTTGGCGCGTGAAGTCGGCTACGTGAATGCCGGAACGGTCGAGTTTCTCCTGGACGTGGACAGCCGCGAATGGTTCTTCATCGAGGTCAACCCCCGAATTCAGGTCGAGCACACCGTGACCGAGAGGGTGACGGGGATCGACTTGGTGCGCTCGCAGATCCTGATTGCTCAGGGCTGCCGGCTGCACGAGCCTCCGATCTCAATGCCCCGTCAAGGGGATATACCTCTCTACGGCAGCGCCCTGCAGTGCCGCATCACGGCGGAAGACCCGGAAAACAACTTCGCGCCGGACTTCGGAAAGGTCACCACCTACCGTTCTCCGGCCGGATTCGGCCTGCGATTGGATGGAGGCGCGGTCTCCGGGGGTGCGGTCCTGATTCCCTACTACGATTCCCTGCTGACCAAGGCCACGGCCTGGGGAAGGACCCCCAAGGAAGCCTGCCAGCGGATGGATCGGGCCTTGCGGGAATTT
Source organism: Acidobacteriota bacterium (assembly GCA_026706225.1). Next base: position 6,155 of record JAPOZE010000232.1, on the reverse strand, counting down.
CGAGTCCGTGGCGTCAAGACCAATGTGCCCTTTCTCGAAAACATCGTCAATCACCAGGTGTTTCAGGATGGCCTGGCCACCACTCGTTTCCTGGACGAGTATCCCGAGCTGTTCCACTTTGTCCAGAGACGCGATCGGGCCACTCGACTGCTGAACTACCTGGCGGGAGTCATCGTCAACGGGAATCCGGAAGTTGCCGGAAAGCCCTGGCCCGAGTCATTCGCCACTTCGAGAACCAGTCGAGACATTCAGCCGGCGCCGCTGCCGGAGATTCCCTTCCCCAAGGGAATCGCTCCGCCTCCGGGAACCCGCCAGCAGTTGCTTCGGTTGGGTCCGGAACGGTTTGCTCAGTGGATGCGGAAGCAAGAGCGCCTGCTGATCACCGACACCACCTTCCGGGATGCGCATCAGTCCTTGCTGGCCACCCGGGTGCGTTCCATCGACATTCTGAGGATTGCCGAGGCCTTGGCTCACCGATTGCCCCACCTCTTCAGCCTGGAGATGTGGGGCGGGGCCACCTTCGACACCGCCCTGCGCTTCCTCAACGAGGATCCCTGGCTGAGGCTGCGGCTGCTTCGGGATCTCGTCCCCAATATCTGCTTCCAGATGCTGTTTCGGGCTTCCAATGCGGTGGGATACACCAGCTACCCGGATAACGTGGTCGCCGAATTCATCAAGGAATCGGCCCGGCAAGGCATAGACATCTTTCGTATCTTCGATTCCCTGAACTCCGTGGAAAACATGGAAGTCTCCATGGCGGCGGTGCGGGAAACCCATGCCGTATGCGAGGCCGCCATCTGCTACACCGGCGATATCCTCGATCCCCGACGGTCCAAGTACTCCCTGGACTACTACCTCAAGATGGCCCGACGGCTGGAGGAGATGGGTGCCCACGTTCTGGCCATCAAGGACATGGCCGGTCTCTGCAAACCCTACGCCGCCGCCGAGCTGGTGAAGGCCCTGCGCCAGGAGGTGGGTATTCCGATTCACTTCCACACCCACGACACCAGCGGTGTGAGCGCGGCATCCATCCTCAAGGCTGCCGAGTCCGGAGTGGATGTGGTCGACGGCGCCGTTTCGTCCATGAGCGGACAGACCAGCCAACCCAACCTCAACTCCATTGTGGAAGCCTTGCGCGGCCGGCCGCGGGACACGGGGCTCGACCCCGGGACCTTGGGAGGCTACTCGGATTACTGGGAGCTTGTCCGAGACTTCTATCGACCCTTCGACAGCGGTCCCAGGTCGGGGGACGCCAAGGTGTACCTGCACGAGATACCGGGCGGGCAATACACCAATCTGCGCCAGCAGGCGGCAGCCATGGGTCTGGGTTACCGCTGGAGCGAGGTGGAGTCCACCTACGCCGAGGTGAATCGGCTCTTCGGCGACATCGTCAAGGTCACTCCGTCGAGCAAAGTGGTGGGAGACCTTACGCTCTTCCTGTTGGCCAAGGGGATGGCTCCCGAGGATCTGCTCCAGTTGGACGTCAAGCACGATCTCGCACTTCCCAATTCGGTGATCGATCTCTTTGCCGGTTCCCTGGGAACTCCCCCGGGAGGATGGCCGCCTCGCCTGCAAACCATCATCTTGCGGGGGGTTGAGCCGAGCCGTACGCGCCCGGGGGCCGATCTGCCGCCCGCCGACTTCGGCAGGACTCGGAAGTTCCTGAAGCGAAAGCTCGGCCGGGATGTCCGCCATGACGAGGTGTTGAGCTACCTGTTGTATCCGGATGTGTTTCTCAACTACGTGGCGACCCATCGGAAATTTGGCGACGTCGCCGTCCTCCCGACCCCCCAGTTCTTTTACGGCATGCAGTCGGGAGACGAAATCGCGGTGGACATCGAGCCCGGCAAGACCCTGGTGATCAAGTTCCTGACCATCAGCGAACCCAACCCCGACGGTCGCCGAACCGTCTTCTTCGAGCTCAACGGACAGCCTCGGGAGGCGGTGGTGCGCGACGAAAGCCTGAAAGCGGCTGCCCCGGCCCATCCCAGGATCAGCCCCGGGGAGCCCGGGCACGTGGGGCCACCGTCGCCCGGGGTCATTACCCACCTATTCGTCCAGTTGGAGCAGAGAGTGGACCGGGGCGCAAAACTGTTTACCCTGGAAGCCATGAAGATGCAGAGCACGATTTACGCCCCCGTGGCCGGACGTGTCAGCCGGATACTGGTGGGGGCAGGGCAGCACGTCGAGGCCAAGGACCTGTTGTTGACCATCGAATGATCACCGCCGGCAGGCGCCGGCGGGAAGGGTCCCGTGACCGGTCTTATCGTCAATTTCGTCGGCAAGGTCGTCCGCCATCGGGGGCTCATCCGGTCGATGGTCGAACGCGATCTCAAGAGTCGCTACGTGGGCTCGGTCATGGGGATCTTCTGGTCGGTGATCCATCCGCTGGCGCTGCTGGTGTGCTACACCTTCGTGTTTTCGGTGATCTGGAAATTACAGATACAACATCCCCGGTTTCCCGAGACCGGAACGGCCAGCTTCGCCCTCTACCTGTTCTGCGGCATCCTCCCCTGGATGATGTTCCAGGAGACCCTGAGCCGCTCCAGCAACGTGCTGGTGGACAACGCCAACCTGATCACCAAGACCCTGTTCCCCTCGGAGATCCTGCCGGTGGCCGTGCTGATCGCCAACCTGGTGAACCACCTGATCGGCCTGGCCATCTTCCTGGTGATCATCCTCTTCTACCTGCAGGACCTGAGCATCTATGTGCTGTTGATTCCCCTCTACCTGCTTCCCCTGATGCTGTTTGGCCTGGGGTTGAGCTGGGTGGTCTCGAGTCTGCAGGTGTTTCTGAGGGACACCGCCCAGGTGGTGACGGTGATCCTGACCTTCTGGTTCTGGTTTACTCCCATATTCTTTACCGAAGAACACCTGGGCAAGGTCAGCGACAAGCTGGTCCTGGCCATGCGCTTCAATCCGTTGGCCGAAATCGTGATTGCCTACCGCAAGATGTTGCTGTTCGCCGAGATGCCGTCCTGGCAGGGGATGATTCCCCTCTACGGGATGGCTCTGGTGACCTTCGTGTGCGGCGGTCTGGTGTTCCGCTACGTCAAGCGGTCCTTCGCCGACGTGCTTTAACGGATGGTTCCATCCATGAAATCTCCATGGCGCATTCCTTTGCTGGCCGTGGGCTTTACCCTGCTGGGGGGATCCCCGCTCCGGGCCAACCCGGATTTTCTGCCGGAGGCCAGTGCCTTTCATGCCTATTGGGATTCCACCATTCTCTTCGCGTTTGAATGGACCCCGAGCCGGGAGGCCTTCATCGAAGTCATCAACCTGGGAGAGAACCGCCGCTGCCTCTCGGTGGAGCGGATTTTCCTGCGAACGGAGGAAGGGCAGCCCCTGCGGTTCGACTCCTTTCTTTACGATGGCCGCAAGTCCAAGCTGGAGGGCAACCCCCGGGCTTGCGTCCGCCAGCGCACGCGGCGCAGATTCGAGCTCGGTTACAGCTTCGACTTTCCGGGAAGAGTGCGCAAGGTCGTATTTCTGCTGGGAAGGCTGGCCTATCGCATGCAGCCGCTGGGTGGTGAGAACTATCGGAAGTTCGTGGAGAAATTCAACAAGATCAACATCGGGGTCAGCAGCGATCGCCTCAAGGTTTTCCAGTTGGGTGTGCTCTACGGCAGGAACACCTATGGTTCCAGGTTGCGTTGCCGGCGGGTGAGTGCCCCGTTTGCCAGCCAGGGGACGCGGGGACCCGTCACCCTGTTGAGCACCTTCCCCAGGCGTACTCAAAAGGCCAGGAAGAAAAAGATGACCGCCAGCCTGAGCATCGCCTTGAAGCTGGATGCCAACGGCGAGGTGATTGAAGCCGTTCCCGAGTCCAGCCTGGAGTTCGGGCTCACCGAACGGGCGCTCTACGAGGTGCAACACTGGTGGGATTTTGCTCCGGCCTACCAGGACGGCAAGCCGGTGGCCAGCAGCCATCGGGCCAAGGTGGTCTATCGCTTGGAGCAGGATGACTGGAGATAGCCGCCACAGGCTGTCGACATCGCCGCCGCCATCCCATCACAATTCCACCGACTCGCAAACCTCGAAGTACTTCCTGCCTGGTTGAATGCGAATGGCCTGCTCCACCGGGTCGTGTTCCAGTGCGATAATCCAGTTTCCCTCGCAGGCCTGCCGCAGGTAGCGCCGCTTCTCCTCGATGGTCGTCAGGGGGTAGAGGTCATACCCCATCAGGTAGGGCAGCGGAAGGTGAGAGGCGGTGGGCATCATGTCCCCGCAATAGAACAGTGCGGTGTCGCCGTCCTGTATCTTGACCATCTGCAGGCCCGGCGTATGTCCATTGGAGATCAGGAGGTGGAGGCCGGGGAACAGCTCGCAGGGGCCATCCAGGATCGTGAGTTGGGGATGGTCGCGGAAGGGCTCGATATCCATTGGCATGTAGCTGCCCCGGTCCTTCTCGGATGGACTCAGGGCTTGTTCCCATTGACGCTGCTGAATGTAGTGCCTGGCAGAGGGAAAGGTCAGCTCCAGCCGGTCCTTCCGGTAGCAGGTCGCCCCCCCGGCGTGGTCGAAATGGAAGTGGGTCAGGATGACGTCGGTGATGTCATCCGGAGCGATCCCGTTGGCGGCCAGAGAGCCCGGCAGGGTGTATCGGCTATGGTCGAGGCGGTAGATCTCCTTGAGTTTGTCGGGAAACTTGTGTCCGCAGCCGGCGTCAACCACAATCTTGCGCTTTTCGTCCTGAATCAGCAGCGCCCTCATGGCCAGGGGGATCCGGTTGCGCTCATCGCTCGGATTGGTCCTGCTCCAGAGAGCCTTGGGCACGACCCCGAACATGGCGCCGCCGTCAAGGCCGAAACGACCGGTCTCCAGGGAAACGATGCTGTAGGGTCCTATTTTCATTGCTTGATGCTCAGCGCAACACCATCCCTGAGGGGGATCATCGTGGTTAGGACTTCCTCGGATTGAAAGGCCATTCGATTGAAGGCTCGTATTCCCGCCGTGCTGGGGGCGTCGTCGTCTTCGACCACCCGTCCCTGCCACAGGGTGTTGTCGGTGATGAGAATTCCGCCTCTCTTCAATCGAGGGACCGCCTGCCGGAACACTTCAGGATATTCGTGCTTGTCCACGTCGTTCAGGATGATGTCGAAGGTCCCCGGTTCTTCGGCCAGCAGGGAAAGGGCGTCGCCGGTTCGGTAGTCTACCAGACCTTCGATTTGGGCCTGTCGGAAAAACCGGGCGGCCAGGGCGGCGTTCTCCCCGGAGCCGTCGGTGCAGATGATCCGCCCCCCCGGTTGCAGGCCCTTTGCAAACCAGATCGCCGAGTAGCCATAGCCGGACCCCAGCTCGAAGATGCGTTGGGCCCGTGTCATCAGCGCCAGTTGGCAGAGCAGGCGGCCTACCAGGGGGCCGATGATGGGAAACCTCTTCTCGGCGGCGATACGCTCCATTTCCTTGAGCGTGCGATCCCTGGGAGGAGTCAGGGAATGGAGGTAGCGAACGATGGACGGATCCACAATGTTCATGAGTTTTCTCCTGCGATCGAGCGAATTTCGGGGCGCGCTCGCTCCACCCGGATCTTATGGTAATCTGGACCGGTGGGCAACGGTGGCCGCGGGCGATCCCTCCAAGATGCATCCCTTCATGGAACGGGATCCGGGCCGGGCTGGAAAAAGAGGATTGAAGAATGATCATCGGATTGTTCGGGGAAGATTCGCCACTGACCCTCGTTCTGCAAAATGACTTGAACGAGAAAGGGTTCGGTTCGTGCCGGTCCGCCCGGTCCCTGCCGCGGGAGCAGTCCCAGCACCTGGTTTTTCGACAACGCCACGCGCCTCCCGATTGGAAGTCCCTGCGGGAAGCGGGAATGGTGCTGGTCTGGGTGGGCGCACCCGTGGAGCCGGCAGTGTCCTTCGACCTGGTGCTGCCCCCCGACCGATCCGAAGGGGAAGCTCTGGAGAAGCTCAGCCGGCTGCTGCGGAGGAGGCTGGCCGGCCCGCCGCGGCCCTCATGGGACGAATATTTCATGAGGATTGCCCAGGTGGCTTCCATGCGGAGCAACTGCATCAAGCGGAAAGTCGGAGCGGTGGTGGTGATCGACCGCAGGATCGTCTCCACCGGCTACAACGGAACCCCGCGCGGAACCAGGAACTGCAACGAGGGCGGGTGTCCGCGCTGCAGCGGGCTGGCGGCAAGCGGAACCC
>JAPOZE010000642.1 GCA_026706225.1 Acidobacteriota bacterium | reverse complement strand
GAGATCGGCAGTTTCACCCTCGAATGATCCGCACACCAGGGCGGGGGCGGTGCTTGTCTGAAACCACCCGGTTTCATCCTGTATGATCCGCCCCGTCGTCTGGGGCGGGCGCTGGGCTGACCACTAATCACTGACCACTGACCACTGTCTTCAGTTAGAATGGCCTCCACCAGTGACATGACGGGGGGTGTTCGAGATGAAAATGTTTTTGGCGGACCAATGGGTCGAACGGTCGGAAAAGATCGAAGTGAGAAATCCCTACGACGACAGCGTGGTCGATACCGTGCCTCGGGCCAGCTTGGCCGACGTGGACAGCGCGCTGGAAACCGCCCGCCAGGGGGCGGACCTCATGAGGCGCATGGACGCCTACGAGAGGTATGAATTGCTGGCCAGGGCTACGCGTCTGGCTGAAGAGCGCAGCGAGGACCTGGCCAGGACCATCACCCTGGAAGAAGGCAAGATCATCGGGGAGGCTCGAGTTGAGGCTTCACGGGCCGCCCAGACCCTGGAGGTTTCGGCCGAAGAGGCTAAACGGGTGACGGGTGAGATGATTCCGCTGGGCGGCGCGCCCGGCTCGGGCAACCGCCTGGGGTTCACCCTGCGGGTTCCCTGCGGCGTGGTAGCGGCGGTGACGCCGTTCAATTTCCCGCTGAACCTGGTGGCCCACAAGGTGGGGCCCGCCCTGGCCGCCGGAAACAGCGTGATCATCAAGCCTGCCAGCGACACTCCGCTGTCGGCGTTGAAGCTTACCGAGATCATGCTCGAAGCCGGGTTCCCGCCGCCGGCCGTTCAGTGCATCACCGGAGGCGGAGGCCAGATAGGGCGGGCCTTGTGCGCCGATCGGCGGGTTCGGAAAATCACCTTCACCGGCAGCCGGGACGTGGGGGAGGACATCTGCAAGACGGCCGGGCTGAAGAAGGTGACCATGGAGCTGGGCAGCAACGCTCCGCTGATCGTCATGCCCGACGCCGACCTGGAGAAGGTCTGCCAGGCCATCCTGGCTACCGGTTACAGCAACGCCGGTCAGGTTTGCATCAGCGCCCAGCGGGTCCTGGCGTTGTCCGACGTCTATGGAGAGCTCGGCGAGGCCTTGAGTCCCAAGGTCAAGTCCATGAGTTTCGGCGATCCGCTGGGCGAGGGCGTCAGCATGGGACCGATGATCCGGGAGTCCGATGCCGAGCGCGTGGAGTCCTGGGTGCAGGAAGCCGTTTCGGGTGGAGCACGCCTGCTGGCCGGTGGAGACCGCGACGGAACCCTGCATTCGCCGACACTGGTCGGAGACGTGGACCCCGCCATGCGGATTTCCTGCGAGGAGGTGTTCGGTCCGGCGGTGGCGCTCAGCTCCTGCGGGTCGGTGGATGAAGCGGTCAGGCTCGCCAACGATACCCACTATGGGCTCTCCGCGGGAATCTTCACCGAGAATCTGGATTGGGCCATGAAGTTTGCCCGCGAGGTGGACTCCGGCAACCTCCATGTCAATTGGGGACCCCAGTGGCGAGCCGATCTGATGCCCTACGGAGGGCTGAAGGAGAGTGGATTCGGCAAGGAAGGCCCCAAGTACGCCATCCATGAGATGACGGAACAGAAAATGGTGGTCCTGCACTTGAAGTGAAGGCCGGGGAGCCCATGCGGATTCGAAAGGCAGTGATTCCGGCGGCTGGTCTGGGGACCCGGTTTCTTCCGGCCACCAAGGCCCAGCCCAAGGAAATGCTGCCTCTGGTGGACAAGCCCCTGATCCAGTACGTGGTCGAGGAGGCCGTGGACTCCGGCATCGACCAGGTGGTCATCGTGACCGGCAGGGGGAAGGGCGCCATCGAGGATCATTTCGATGTGGCCTTCGAACTGGAGAGAACCCTGGAGGAACGGGGGAAGAGCGATCTGCTGCAGCAGGTTCGGGTCCCGTCCAATCTGGCCACGGTCTCCTTCATTCGTCAAAAGCAGGCCCTCGGGCTGGGTCATGCCGTGCTGGCCGCCAGGGACCTGGTGGGCGATGAGCCCTTTGCCGTGCTGCTGGGCGATGACATCATCGACGCCCCCACGCCCTGTGTCGGTCAGATGATGGACGTTTTCGAGGAATACGGGACTTCGGTGCTGGCCACTCAGGCGGTGCACGGTCCCGCCATCAGTCAATACGGTGTGATTGAGGCGGAAGCGGTGGCCGGAGTTGCCGAGCCGGCAGTCTTCAAGGTGCTTGACCTGGTGGAGAAGCCTCCCTTCGAGCAGGCGCCCTCCAACCTGGCCATCATCGGCCGTTACCTGCTGACACCGGAAATCTTCGAGGTTCTGGACCGGACCGCTCCCGACCGCGGCGGAGAGATTCAACTCACCCATGGGTTGCGCGGTCTGCTGGACAGGCAGGCCATTCACGCGCTCCGCTTTGAGGGGAAACGGTATGACGCCGGCGACAAGCTGGGCTTTCTGGAGGCGACCGTCGAATTTGCCCTCAAGCGGGAGGATCTGGGCAAACGGTTTGCGGAGTACCTGAGTCGACTGCGATCCGATCCCGGAGCCGAGGCTGATGGGAGTGGACCTGCTCCTGCGGGCGGAAAGAGAAGATTCGCCCCTCCCGGACCTGCCGGGAGGGGGAAAGCCTAGGTGTGCCTTGAAGCAGTGAAGTGAAAAAAAATTACTGGTCGGCTGCCCCGGAGAGGACAGCGAATAGATGGACTGGCTTCGTTGCTGAAAGGAGCCCTTTTTCCTTCAGGAACCTCTACTACCAGAAGATTCCCTTGTCACGCCCAGCGCGGGTATAACAGCTTTCTAAATGGGCGTCACTGGAAACCGAGCTGAATTGATTTTGAGTGTAAACTATATTTCTTATCTGTCAAGTAAAAAAAATCACAAATACCTTTAGCGGGCCATGAAGCACATTGTAGTGGGGACGGCCGGCCATATCGATCATGGCAAAAGTACCCTGATCAAGGCACTGACGGGAGTGGACCCTGACCGCCTCAAAGAAGAAAAGGAGCGGGGGATCACCATTGATCTGGGCTTTGCCAGCCTGCAGCTCGGCGACCGGTTGAAAGTGGGCTTCGTGGACGTTCCCGGCCACGAACGCTTCGTCAAGAATATGCTGGCAGGCGTTGGAGGAATCGATGCGGTGCTGCTGGTGGTGGCGGCCAACGAGTCCATCATGCCGCAGACCCGGGAACACTTCGATATCTGCAGGCTTCTGTCCATCCCGCGAGGGTTGGTGGTGATCACCAAGTGCGATCTGGTCGAGCAGGAGATCGTGGAGCTGGTTCAGTTGGAGTTGCAGGACTTCCTGCGGGGCTCATTTCTGGAAGGAGCCCCCGTGATTCCCTTCAGCGCGTCCAGCCGGGAGGGACTGGATCCCATCAGGCAGGCCCTGACCGCGTTGGGTGGTGAGCTGCCCCCGCGCAATCAGGATCTTCCCTTTCGATTGCCGATCGATCGATGCTTCAGCTCCAGGGGATTCGGGACGGTCGTCACCGGGACGCTGGTGAGCGGCACGATTCGGAAAGAGGAAGAAGTGGAACTCTATCCGAGCGGGAAGCGGTCTCGGGTTCGGCACCTCCAGGTCTATTCCCGGGAGGTCGATCAGGCCCGGGCCGGTCAGCGGACGGCTCTGAACCTGCAAGGGGTGGACGTCGACGAAGTCCACAGAGGCATGCAACTCTCGGTTTGCGGTCGCTACCGGTCCGTCTCGCACTGCGATTGCAGGCTTTCGCTGCTGGATTCTTCGCCGGTGACCCTCAGGAATCGCAGCCGGGCGAGGTTCCACCTGGGCACCGCCGAAGTGCTGGCCGAAGTCCGCCCCCTGGAACCGAAGACGCTGGCCCCCGGTCAAACAGGCATGGTGCACCTGGAACTGGAGAAACCGGTGTTGGCCTTGCTGGGAGATTCCTTCATCCTGCGCCGAACCTCGCCCATGGTCACCGTTGGGGGCGGAGTTGTCCTGGATATCTTTCCGCCGCGACGCCGTCGAAAGCGGGATCTGGATCGGAGATTGGAGTTCCTCGAGGCCTTGGATTCGGATGATCCGAAGACCATGATCGGACGACTTTCCGCCAGAGAGGAAGCCCGAGGCATCGATGAAGACCGGATCCTTGCACAACTGCCCATTTCCAGGACCGCGGTCCGCAAGCTCTTGTCTCAACTGGTTCAAGAGGGACAGGTGTTCCCGCTGGCCCGGCATCCCCTGCAGGTGATGGATGGGAAATGCTTCGATGGCCTCTGCCGGCAATCCCTGGCCCTCATCCGGGACTACCAGCAGCGCCAACCGCTGTCGGCGGGGCTCCCGAGGGAGCAGCTCCATTCCAGTCTGTTCGCCGGCGTTTCCCAGAGCGTGTTCAAATCGGTGCTGGCCCAATTGTGCGCCCGGAACCTGGTCGAGCTGGACCGGGACCGGGTGCGCCTCCAAGGCTCGGGCGTGCGCTTGAGCGCCGATGAGGCCCGTGCCCTGGACAGCATTGAACAGGCCTTCCGCGTTGCCGGTCTCCGGGTGCCCTCGGTCGAAGAGGTGTTCAGGGAAATCGCCCTCCCGCGGGAACAGGCCAGGCGGCTGGTGGTCCTGCTGACCCGCCAAAAGAAACTGGTCAAGCTGAGCGAGACTCTGTTCTTCCACGCCGACTCCATCGAAGGGGTCAAGAAAAAGCTGAGGGAATGCAAGAAGCAGGAAGATCGCATCGACGTGCCCACCTTCAAGAAACTGGCTGGCGTTACCCGCAAGTACGCCATTCCTCTGCTGGAACACCTGGACCGGGAGCGGGTGACGCGCCGGGCCGGAGAATACCGGGTGATTGTTTAGCCGGTGGTTCCGGTGGAGCGGCGTAGGTGTCGGCGGTGGGTGATTGTGGCGTGGGGGGGTGTTTTATTGGGGAACCCATTGCGTCCCCAAACAAACGCCGCCCCACGTCCCGCCTTGCCGCTGTCGTTGCTTGGGCGGCGAATAGAAAGCACCCGTTGGGGAAGGCACAGCGTTTCCAAAACGACATCGGGGCATGAGCCCATTGGGAGGATTCAGGGTGTGGTCACCGGCGTGGCGGGGTGCGAGGCGCCGCTCTCGGACGGATTCAACCGTTGAAATTCCACCAGCGCCATTTTCGAGGCTTTCTTTCTCCCCAGCCGCTGGTAGAGGAGATGTAGCCAGTAGTGCAGCCGGGAATCTTCCGGGTCCAGGTAGGTCGCGTCCTCAAAGGCCTCGGCCGCCTTCCTGAACTGGCCCAGGCGCCAGTGGATTTCACCCACCAGGATGTGGGTGTTCTTCAGCCTTGGCTGAACTTCCACCGATTTCAAGGCAAAGCGCAGGGCCCCCTTGGGCGAGTCTTCCAGCAACAGGCGGGCCATGCTCTGGTAGGGGTAGCTGTAGCCTCTGAAGAAGGTCTGCTCGATGAGGGTGATGCTTGCCGCGAAGTCCTGACGAGCCCTGTCCTTTCGACCCATTTTCTGGAAGGCGCGGCCTCGATGGTAGAGCGCCTGCACGTAGCTGGGTCTGTGTTGGAGGGCGTTGTCGAAGGCCTTGACGGCGGCCTGGAGGTTTTCGTTTACCGATGCCTGGTGGAGTCCCCAGAAAAAGGAAAGCTCGGGATCGGTGGGGGTCTGGAGGAAGGCGTGTTCCATTTGGGACTCGAACAAGCGGTGCTGCCTGGACGAGAAATAGCAGATGGCCAGAGTCTTGGCCAGGCTGGGAATGTCGGGCCGAAGGTCCTGGGCTTTTTTCAGGAGGGGAATGGCGCGGTCATAGCGGGCCTGCCGAAACTGGACCATCCCCGCCAGGAAAGAGGCCTCCGGATTGTCGGGGGAGCCGGCCAGGAGCCGGGCGGCCACTCGCTCGGCCTGGTCCCAACGTCTCGACTTGACGAGCGTCTGCAGGATCTCCAGCCGAGATCGCCGCTGGAGTTGGGGTTTCCCGGACTTGGGAGGCTTCCGGAGGGCCTGCGCGCTGCAGAGAGCCGGGGTGGCCAGGCCCCCGAGGCAGAGTGCCAGAATGACTCCAAGAGCCGCTGATCTCGGGGCAGGGGTAGTAAATCTCACCTCGATCCTCTCGGAAAGGACCAGCCGTGCGAAAGTGAACACTGCTGCCGGTGGATACAGTTTGTTATTTTATCGCGTCCGGGGAGCTTTACTTCAAAAAAAGAGGGGTTTGAGGAGCGGGAGGGATTGTCCGAGCCGATTGACAGAGGTTGATAGAATACCCGGCACCATCTCGATAACTGTCATGAGGTCATTTGAGCCTGGAGGAAGGTGAGCCGATGCTTCGAACCGTTCAGTTTCTGATTATGTCGGTGGCGATGATCCAGCATGCCGGGTCGGCTGTTGCCGCCGGCGAGTCCGCCTATTTTGAGCATGACACCCTGGAAACCCTGTTCACCGGCGGGGTCCTCACCGAGGGAGCGGCAGCCGCTCCCGACGGCACCATCTATTTCAGTGACATCACCTTTACCCGAACCGCGGGCATGCAGGCGGGTCACATCATGAAGTACGACCCCAAGACCGGTGAGGTCAGCGTCTATCGATCCCCCAGCGGCATGTCCAACGGCATCAAGTTCGATGCCCGAGGGAACATGATCGTGGCCGAAGGGGCCGACTTCGGAGGGCGGCGTGTCACTCGAACGGACATGAAGACCGGCAAGAGCGTGATCATCGGGAATTTCTATAACGGTCGACAGTTCAATGCCCCCAACGACATCAGCATCGATCTCAAGGGCCGGATCTACTTCTCCGATCCCCGCTATGTCGGCCACGAGCCCATGGAGCAGGGAGTGATGGCGGTCTACCGGATCGACCCGGACGGGTCGATCCACCAGATCATCACCGATGCGGGAAAACCCAACGGAGTTTGCGTCTCGCCCGACCAGAAGTCGCTCTACGTGGTCTCCAACGACAACGGCAACTTCGACATCTTCCAGTTTTCGCCGGACCTTCCGTTCCACAAGGGAAGAATGGCCCTTCTGGCCTACGACCTGAGTCCCGAGGGAACGGCAACGTTCAGGAAGACGCTGGTGGACTACTACCCGCAGGACGGACCCGACGGACTGGTGGTGGACGCAGAGGGGAACCTCTATGTGGCGGTTCGGGATCAGACCCGTCCCGGCATCTACGTCTACTCTCCCGAGGGCAAGGAACTCGATTATCTGCGTACGCCCGATCTGCCGACCAACGTGGGCTTCGGCCGCGGAAAAGAGAGCAAGACCCTCTACATCACTTCGGGTGACAAGCTCCAGCGCGTCAGGACCAAAAAAGCGGGATACCATTTGCCCACCCGGTAGAGCCGGACAGGCCTTTGGAGGAATTCCGGGCGGTCCTTGGACCGTTAACGTCCACCTGCCCGGGCCAGGACCCATGGCGAATCCCGAACAGGATATTCGGTTGGAGCAGACTCAGGTGGTCACCGAGCCGGTGTGCATCGGCTTCATGGGACCCGGGGTCCAGCCCGTGCTCTCGACTCCCTCCCTGATCCTGTGGCTGGAGATGGCCTCCCGCCAGGCAGCCGCCCCGTTGCTGCAACAGGATGAAGAAACGGTGGGAACGGCCATGGACTTGAAGCACCTGGCCCCCACCCCGCTGGGCATGAAAGTCACCCTGAAGACCCGTATCGTCGAGGTCGCGGGGAGGAGAATCCGCTTTCGGCTGGAGGCCTTCGACGAAGTCGAGAAGATCGCGGAGGGCTGGCACGAACGCGCGCGCGTGTCGGTCCCCCGCTTTGCCTCCTACCTGGAAAGCAAGCGCCCCCAAAAGCCTTGAGGCGGGCTGGACCGGAAACAAACGAAAAAAGAGTGATCCACGAAGTGACGCCAAGGCCCACCAAGGGCCACCAAGCGTGACGGCTGCGCCGCATCGGCACGGGCTGCGGCCGGGCATGCCGGCGAGCCCCCTCGAGGAGCAAGATTGATGGGAGGAGGCGCCACCCGGGAGCGCGGGCGTCCCGCCCGCATGCACTCCCGTTGCGTGCCGCTCAG
>JAPOZE010000438.1 GCA_026706225.1 Acidobacteriota bacterium | reverse complement strand
ATGTCAGATAGGCGATGGCGTCGGGAATGACCCGTTGCCTGCCTGGGTCCAGGTAGTCCACTGCCAATCCCGAGCCTCCGCCAAAATCCGCTTTGTAGGTGTAGTTGACGGCGGCCGTGGTGGTTCCCCGGTTGGTGAGGGTCAGCTCAGAGGTGAAGAAAGAGCCCGGCGTTCGTCCCTGGGATCGCAGCACGATGGGCACGAACAGACGATTGTGAAATCTGGGCGCGCCGACCTCATTGGAGAAGTTGGACGATTCGGTGCCATTGAAAGCTCGCACCCGGTAGTGATAGGAAGCGCCCGGAATCAATCCGGCGTCGCCAAATAGGGTTGCGTTGGGAAGTGTGATTGTGATCGAAACCCAATCAGGTGAGCCATCGAGCCTGCGCTGAAGAAGGAATCCCGTCTCATTGTCGCTGTTGTCCTGCCAGGTCAATTGGACTCCGGAGGAGGAAACCACCGTTGCTATCAAGCCGGTGGGAGGCTGAATCCCTATCTCCAGGGTCGTTACCTTGACCTCATTCGAGAAAGGGGAGTCATTCCCATCATTTATCGCCCGCACCCTGAAGTGATAGGAAGTACCTGGTGTCAACCCTCCGATCCCTATTCCGGTGACGTCGGTGTACGTTTCTCCAACGGGTTCCCAATCGGGCGAGCCATCGAGCCTGACCTGCACGCGAAATTTCATCTCATCGCTGCTGTTGTCCTGCCAAGTCAGCTCGATCTGAGAGTTGGAAGTCGCGGTCGCCGTCAGTTTCGTGGGAGGTTTAAGCCCTGGGGCGGTGAGGTGCTGACTGCCCCTGGTCTGTGTTACATATTCATTGGAGAAGTTGGAAGTTTCAGTGCTATTGAAGGCCTGAAGCAAGTAGTCATAGTGGGTGCCTGACAATAACCCACGATCCGTAAACCTGGTAACGTTGGCCGCTATAGTTGCTATTGGAACCCAATCAGGCGAGCCATGAAGTCTGCGGTACAGACGGAAACCCGTCTCATTGTCGCTGTTGTCCTCCCAGACCAGGTAGATCCAGGTGTTGGATCTCCTCGCGGCCACCAAGCCCGTGGGAGCCTGAATCCCCAACGTCGCTGTCCTGACTGCGTTCGAGAAGACGGAGGATTCAATGTCGTTGAAAGCTCTGACCCGGTAGCGGTAGGAAGTGCCCGGCAACAAGCCATCAACCGAAAATGTGCTGACGTTAGCCGGCACGGTTGCAATTGAAATCCAAGGCACAACCCAACCCGCAAGATAGTCGGGATGGCGCCGCTGCTGAAGGAGGAATCCGGTCTCATTGTCGCTGTTGTCCCGCCAAGTCAGGTCGATCCGAGAGTTGGAAGTTCGTATTGCCCTTAAACCGGTGGGGGGCTGAAGTGTGATGGGAAGACGAGTCAAACAGTGATTGTTGTTTGCAAGATAGGTTCCAATTTCTTGTCGAGAGAAGTCGCAGAACGTAAGGTCCAACCCAGTGCCGAACATGATGGAGTCATTGCAACTCGAGACCGGGGGATTCTGTTCCTCAGGGTGAGTGGCCCCGAAGTTGTGCGCGATCTCATGAGCGGCGAGAGAGTACCTTCTGGGGAGACGAATGCGAGCGAAGTACCCCGACAGACTGTAGCTGGATGAACGATCGCGGCAGACCGTTCCGTGCCACGCGATACCCAAGGCAAAGGTTGTTCTTCTACCGGTCCAAAGATGGGCAAGGTCATAGTTTTCATTCGCTTTAGACGTCCTGTTCCAATGGTTTCGGAACTCGTTCAATAGACCCAAAGCGTTTCTTGTCGTGTAGGGATCATGCTGCGTATCCCAGGTGTGCTGGAAGGAAATGCGCAACTGCAATGACAGCTCACTCTGATACACCCCCTCCACCTGGTTAAGGATGCCCCGAATTTCGCGGTTGGCATTCTCTGAACCTCCCAACGCTTGCACGTACTCGTAGTCGGCTTCAGTGGCAATATCAAACTCGTATCTGGTGGGGGTAGTGGAACTGGTGGCTTCCATCCGTGCCGTCACCTGGTCCACACCCCGATGCAGACGCTCTGGTAACGATACGCCGCACTCCAGGTGGTCGCCGGGCCTGATGTCGGACTGCCTGTAGACCACCCGCCGTAGCGCCAGGGAGATAGTTTCGCAACGGCTCGACGTAATACCTGCCCTCGGGAGCATAGACGATTCCTTCCACCCCCCCGTCAGTCAGGTTGAAGCGGCCTCGGGTGTCTTCCCGCCCCGCCAGTACTGCCTTGAAGGTGTCCACCGGCTGAGGAGGCAGCGTCCGACTCACTCCTCCGGGTCCCGTCTCAACCGCCCGGTAGTCGGGGGCTCGCATGTCGTGGGGCTCCAGATTGAAGTAAGAGTCGATCTCCTTGAATCGAAGCCGCAGCTCGCCGGTCGTCCGAACCTGCCGCTCGATCTCTCCGGGCGGCATGCGAACCAATTCATAGCTCGACAGGACCGGGCGAAGGACTCTCTCGACCTCTGGGGTCCGGGTCAGGACCTGGTGGGGACGGACTGAAATGCCAAGACCGGTCAGGATCAGGATCGCCACCCAGGAGGGCATCTTCTTCATGCAGGTCATCGTCTCCTGAACTTGTTGAGAGACTGCAGCCAGCCTCCTCGTTTAGCTGGAACCTGGTGAAGGTGCAGTGCCCGAAATAATACTGCCGCTTGCGGTGAATGCAAGGATTGTGTCCGGCTTTGGGTGGTCTTGTTGCGGGAGTCGGGTGCGAGCCTCACACGGAACTGCCTCTCCGCGGTATTCCGCGTCATACGCCAGTGGCGATCTTAGCCGGTGGGCGATCCTGCGGTTGGCGTGGCCAGCCACGCAATTCCGGTCTTCGAACGGCACGTTCCGGGAGAGGGTCGGCCACTGCCAGGACAGGAAAGTGGGGGGAGGGAGTTGAGCTGCAAGATCCTACAGGAAGTAGGGGAGGTACTCAGTGATCCATTTGGCCGGGAAAAAGGTCTGCCGCTGAGTTCGGGAAACGTGATCGCTCGAGAGCGAAAGGCATGTGAACGGCTTGGCCGGTCTTAACCTGGCCTGCTTGAGCGAAGGTCTTCCAATGTAATCTCGACTTCAAGCCCCTGGGTGCTCCCGAATTCCGCGAGGTGGTGCACCGCCTTCTCGATCAGGGAAGCAAACGGGGGGATCAGGGAGGGCACGTGGGTCAGAATCTTGCCGCCCTCGCCGACCAGCACGTAGCTCGGATAGCCCTCGATACGCAGGAGGCGCTCGAAGTCGCTCCCCTCGCCTGCGTGCCAGTTCGTCCAGGGCATGGGTTCATCCTCGATGAACCGGGTCACGGTCCCAAGCTCTTCGTCCCCGCTGATCGAGATGACGGCGAAGCGGTCGGCCGGCAGCCTGGCAACCAGTTCCCGGAGCTTCGGCAGATCCGCGACGCACGGCCCGCACCAGGTTGCCCAGAAGTCGAGCAACACGATGCGGCCGCGATAGTCCGACAGGCGTTCCTCGGCGCCGTCGAGTCGCTTGCCCGTCACGTCCGGCAACACGGCGCCCACGCTCCCATGTCGCAGGCTGCGAAGCAGCTCCGCCTCCGCCTCGGCCAGCGTATGAGGAGTTGCCGTGGGGTCACGGTGCAATCCCAGGAACTTCTCCTTCTCCACGCCGGCGCTCAATCCGGCAGCCGTCTCGATCGCCCGCTGACGCAGGACCTCCCGATCCTCGGCCGGCAGCACGAACTGGTGGTTGGCGGCGCGCATCATTCCGGCTGCCAGGTAGAACTTGCCGTTGGCGCGCAATACGGGGTCTTCGGCCTCGGACGCCATTTCCTCGAAGAACTTTGCAACCTGCGGTCCGTAAGGCGTCAGAAAGTAATAGATCTCGCTCAGCACCCCAGGCCATTTCTGGTAGCCGGGTGCGTGGGAGAGGAGAGCCTTAGCGCCGATGTAAAAGTACCGGCCGGATTCCTGGTACGCATTCATCGGCCTCACGAGGAACTCCGCCGCTTCGATCGTCTTGTCGTGGGCGCCGCCCAAGTTCAGGATGGCGGTCGCTGCAGCCAGGGCGGGTTCGACGTCAGGGGGCTTGGGAAGGCCCTCCCGCGTTTCACCAGGTGACTTGCCCTCTTGAGCACCCTTCCTGAAACGCTCGCGACTGTCCTTCTGCCAGGCGCGCTCCTGGTCGAGGAACGCTTGCACCACGGCCCAGTCCGCCCCGATCTCAGGCGGCTCAGCCTCCGGGTCGACTTCGCGCTGGCACGACCCCATCGGAGTCACCACGGCCACTGCAACGAGAATCCAACCGAGCGAACACCATCGAACCACGCGTGGTGCGCCGATTCTGTTTTCCATCACTCGGTCTCCTGGCAAATGACCCGGCGGAAGTGAGGGTAGGGCACCATGGCGCCCCTGTTAACGTCCATTGATGTTCGGCGCCGGCAACGCCACCAGGGATTGTTCCATGGTCTGGCCGGACGAAAGTTCGATCCGCTCCGAGTCCCGTTCCAGGCTGCTCAGGTAGTCGAGGTCACTCTCGAACCCGGACTCGTGATCGGCTACAGCGCACAGCAGATACTCTCCAGGCGCCAGGCCCTTCAGAGAAAACCGCCCGCGCTGGTCGCTTTGAGTCGTCCTGGTGAAGCGGGAGTTGGGCCCCCTGAAGTCGGAGTCGGCGGCGAAGACCAGGACGGTCGCCCCCTGGGCTACTTCACGAGCCTCCTCCTTTTCAACGACACCGCCGACTTGCGCTCCCTCCGACGACACGTGAATCTCTACCTCGTCCAGCCGGTCGGCGCTCCTCACCTCTATCGGCCGGTCGATGAGTTCTTCGGTCCGGAGGCGGATGGACTCCACGTAATGATTCCCGGGCGGGAGCCTGACAACCAGGCGATAGGAGGCCTCAGGCAGGTTGGTAATCTTGAAGGTGAAATCCTCTTCAACCCGGGCGTTTTCCCCGCCGAAAGAAATCCTGCCGGACTCGCCTATCGGGTCCATATCCAACCAGATCCTGCGCCAATCCAAATCGGAGTCCTGGCGATCCGTCACTATCCTCCCGGTGACCTCCGCACCCGCCCCCAGGACCAGCGTCAAGCCCTCGATATCCCGGTCAGCTACTTCGACAACCGTGCTGGCCATCCGAGGCTTGTCGTCTTCGCCCGCACGGGCATGCAAACGATGTCTTCCCGGAAGAAGGCCCGTTACCTTGAATTCTCCCTGCAGATCCGTGTTCGCGCTCGATTCCATCCCGGCAAAAAAGGCTTCGCCCGATTCCCTTCTGGAAATGATCCACACCGCGTGGGCCGGCTTGCCCTCGGCCGTGAGCACCCGGCCGCTGGCACTGTAGCTGCGAGTCTCGACCAGGGTGAAATAGAAGCCACCCACCTCTTCCCCGGCTGCTACCTGCACTTTGGCCGCCTCCAGCGGACTCAAAACTCCGGGGTAGTAGACGGGAGGGAATGAGCGTTCTTCTCCTCCCATACGCCCATAAAAAAAGGGAGGGGCCGCGCTCAAGTAATAGCTTCCCGGGGGAATGTCGAAGAGACGGAAACGTCCCCGGTCATCGGTCTCGGCACGGCCCACCGGAAACAGTTTGCGCTCGCCTTCGGAACTTTCATAGCTGCTCAACCTCACCCGGACTCGCGAGCGGGGTTCGTTGTGCTGGTCCACCACGTTTCCTTCCACCACGCCGCCTCGAATCATTTTGAAATCAATGCTGTCGAGGACCTGCCCCGAGGCGAGCGAGAGAGGCGTTCCGCGCTGTCGTCTTCCCGATCCCGAAGATGTCTTCCTGCCGTAAACCTGACGAAGGTAGCCGTTGCGAGTCGCGCGCAGGAGTTACTTGCCTGCCTCAAGGTCCCTTAACTCGTATTCGCCCC
Organism: Acidobacteriota bacterium; assembly: GCA_026706225.1. Next base: position 2,102 of record JAPOZE010000438.1, on the reverse strand, counting down.
GGCTATCGGTGAGAACGGTCCGGGGGCGCTCATTGCCTCGACCGTCTGCCGAATAGAGCGTCACCCTGGCCCTGGCCAGCGGACTTTCATCCTCGGCAGTGAAGACCCGCCCCCGGATCACTCCGGAATTCCGGTCCGCGGTATCCTGATCGGATTTGGCAGGAACTTGAAGAAAAGATGGATGGCCAAAGGCAGCAAAGCCGACCAGAGAGCCGACGACGATACCCAGCAACGAAATTCTTGTTTTCATTCCACCCTCCTTGACCCTGGAGGGGAATCCCAGCCTCCAGGGTACAGAGCAGTATCAATTTATTGCCTGCACTCCTATAAACACTCAAAACGGCGATCGATTACATGTTTTTTGCGAAAGGGCCGTTCAAAATCGTCTGGAGCTCTTGGGCGGCAACGATTGAGTGCGCGCATCGATCCGGCGCCTGAGCCGAGTGACGCCACGATTCATGCGAACGGCGGCATTGGCGCGAGAGATGTGAAGGCGTTGAGAGATCTCCTTGTTGGAGACCCCCTGGTAGATGGGCACGCAGGAAAACGCCGGGGACAGTCAACTCCACATCGCGATTGACCGGGACAATTGCCGCATAGTCATCCAGTCTCTGGAGGCTCATCAAGAACGAACTCGATGGTGATGGTGGTGACCACCTCGACCGGTTCTCCCTGACGCAGGGTGGGTTCGTATTTCCACTGTTTCACCGCGTCCACGACCGAAGCTGCCACATGTCCGTAGAGTCTGGGCTCTCCGTCGATGGTCCTCAGGGCTTGGACCGTGCCGTCTTTTCCAATGGCGGCTTCCAGCACCATTGACCCGTCGATTCCCATGGAGAACGCCCCCGATGGACAGGGCGGTTCCAACCTGTAAAGGATCTTCTTTCGCTGCTCGCCCTCAATCACCCGGACCCGCTCCGCCGATGGTTGCGCGTCAAAAGCGGCGGGTGATCCAAAATCCAGGGCTTGCGGTGGCAATCGGCGAGGAGGTGCAGGGGTCGGAAACCTTGCCGGCACATCTCCCCAGGTCTCGCCGGCGGCGAACTGAACGCCCAGGACGCCGACCGTGAAATCCGCGGGAGTGTTCTCTACCGGGAAGTAGATCACGTATGGATGGAACACGCGTCCGATCGGATCCGGTGCCTGCAAATTGCGAGCAGAGAGGCCTCCAATTCCATGGTGAAGGAATCTTTGAGCGCTTGTTCCAGGCATACGGTCGGTGGAGAAGGAGCCATGGGGCTCCAGGTCGAGCCGGTACATTTCGGCGTGCACGGTACGCCGCAGGGGAGCATGGCGAAACCTCAACCGGACCGCGGTGATCCTCTTGGCCGTCCGACTGGAAAAGCTGACACGCGGCAAAAGCAGGAAGACACCCCCTTTTTCGACCTTCATCGCCCTCAAGCGGGCATCGGTGATGAGAAGGGGACTGCCTGTTGAATTTCGAATCGAAATCGGCAGTTCCCGACTCTGCTCGACTTGCTGCAAGGTGATAGTGGCAGGAGGAACTCCGATCCGCTTGTTTCGCATGGATTCCTCGACCATCGGTCCGCATTCACTGCGGGACATGCGTACCACCGCGCTCGCAAATTCTGCGGTTGCTCGCTGACTGGTTCGGGTCCGCGACGGGAACCCACCGGCCGGGGTGCTCCAGGCAGCGTAGGCATCACGGTTCACAAAGCCTGCGCCCACGGAAAAAACGGTCAGACCCGCCACCAATCCTATGATCAAGGCGCGTTCCGGGCTGCCGAGCCTTCTCGGCGGCTCGGCGGACAGGAGATGTTTCATCCGTTTCTTGAGGTTTGCTCCGCCAATGGAAGACGTTCCTGCCAGTCGCTGTTCCATACAGGCTCTGGCAACCTTCAAGATTCCCGAAACATAGGTCTCAGGGGACTGCCTGAGCCGCAGAACTTCCTCATCGCAGGCTCGTTCCCGCTCTTCGAACAACTTCCTGTCGATGAGCCATGCAGGTGGATAAAACCACAGCAAAGCCATGATTGCCTTTTGGAGGATGACAACGAGGTTGTCCCTGCGCTCCACGTGAAGCAGCTCGTGCAGAAACTGACTTTAAAATTCCAGAAACGTCTACGTTCGTCCAGTACAGT
>JAPOZE010000427.1 GCA_026706225.1 Acidobacteriota bacterium | reverse complement strand
GCGGCTGCCGACTCTTCCTCGACCTTGCGCTTGATCTCCATGGCCAGGTCGTAGTGCTGGTCGGCCAGCTTGTGATAGGACAGGTACTCCTCGTAGCGGTCGGCCCCGTGCCTCTTCACCAGGGGGTCCAAGGCGCTGACGTCTTGCCCGGCCAGGATGAAATCGTTCTCCGAGGAAGGTTTCTGCTCGATGATCTGGTCAATGACGACCCTGGCCTTTTCCCGATTGAGCAGGTTGATGTAGAAGTGGGCATTGAAGTAGTCGGGATCGTTGGCCAGACACTTCTCCAGGAATTCAAGGCCCTGTTCCGACAGTTCCCACCGCTCCTTGGCCGGGCGCGGATTCAACTTGTCGTAGGCCATGGTCCAGTTGACGTTCCCCACGCTGTAAAACGGCTCGGCCTCTTCCGGCTGCAGGTCACAGTTCTTCAGGTAGTACTCCTTGGCCTTCTCGAATTCCCCCATGTTGAAGTAAATGCCCGCGATTCCCTTGACCGAGTACAGATTCTCCGGATCCTTTTCCAGCACCTGCATATAGGCGCCGATGGCTTCTTCGCCGACCCTGATGTTCTCCTCCGACTGCCCATTGGGGATGTAGAGCGAGGCGTAGGAGAGGGCCAGGTAGATCTGCGCGTTCAGGAACTCCGGGTCCAGCTCGATTGCCTGCTTGAAGCGGTCCACCGCCCTCTCGTACTCGCCTTCCCGGAAAGCCCGGACACCCTTGTTGAGGCGATCGCGGGCCTTCAGCTTGTCAATGACGCCGCACCCGATCATCCCAAAGGCCAGGGGCAGCAAGACAAGCCCGGCCATCGCTCTGCTTCGACACTTCATCAGCTTCCTCCACAGAAGAGAATTTCCTGTTTATCGCTTTGGGGAATGACAGCCGGGGGCGATCACTGACCGGACTGGATCTTCTCGGTGATCAACCCGATCTTGTCCACTCCCGCATTGTGAGCGATGTCGATGACTTCCACCACCGAATTGAAGAACAGCTCCTGGTGACCCTGCACGAACATGGTCCTCTGATTTCGGGTCTTGAAGATATCGGTGAGCCGCTCCTCCAGATTCCGAAGATCCACGTTCTCCTGGTTGATCTTCAATCGCCGCTCGGCGTCAATGGACACCACGATGGTGCGGTTGGACACATCCTGGGGAGGGGGGTCTCCCGGAGGAGGCGGCTGGGGGATCTGCGCATCCAGGCCCCTGGGAATCAGGGGCGTGATTACCATGAAGATAATCAGCAGCACCAGCAACACGTCAATCAGAGGAGTCACATTGATGTCGGCCTTGGGACCCGCGTCGGCCCCAACTGACATAGCCATTTCCAATCCTCCTTTAGATACCCGGCACTTTTTTCTTGTCGACCTTGTCGGTCAGCAATCCGAGCGTATCGACGCCGGCGGACCGGACGGTATCCACCACGTCGACCACTCCTCCATACTTGGCCCGCCGGTCGCTCTTCACGTAGACGGTCTTGTCCACTTTGGCGGCCAGCAGGTCCTGGATGCGTTCGGACAGCCGGTCCACCAGCAACTGGTCCGACCCCAGGTAGATCTTGCCGTCGCGGGTCACCGCCACCACCACGGCGTCGTCCTGGTCGGCTTCCCGCATCTCCCTGGGATTGGTGGCCTTGGCCATGTCCACGCTCACTCCCTTCTGCAACATGGGGGTGATCACCATGAAGATGATGAGCAGCACCAGCATGATGTCCACCATGGGCGTGACATTGATGTCGGACACCGGGGCGTTTTTGTCCTTCTTGTCAACCTCGACTGGCATTGCCATCAGACTATCTCCGTTTCAGAAAGTAATCGATCAACTCAGAGGCAGAGTTGTTCATCTCGACGCCGAAGGCTTCCATCTTGCCATTGAAATAATTGAACATCCAGATGGCGGGAATCGCCACGAAGAGCCCCAGCGCGGTAGCGATGAGCGCTTCGGAAATTCCGCCGGCCACCGCGGAAAGCCCCGTGGTCTTGGCCGTGGACATCCCCTGGAACGCGTTGATGATACCCACCACGGTACCGAACAACCCCACGAAGGGAGCCGTGCTTCCGATGGTGGCCAGTCCGGGGACGCCCCGCTTCAACTCGGCGTTGGTGATGGCGGTGGCTCGATCCAGGGCGCGCTTGGAAGCTTCAATGGTTTCCGTCGAAGTCGTGCTCCCCGACGACTGATACTCCTGCAATCCGGCGATCACCACTTTTGCCAGATGGCTCTTCTGGTTCTGCTCGGACACGTCGATGGCTTCGCCGATCTTGCCTTCCTGCAGGCAGCCGGCAACCAGCGGGGCAAACTCGCGAGACTGCTTGCGGGCCGCGTTGAAGGCCAGGTAGCGGTCAATCATGACCCCGATCGACCAGGCCGACATGATGGCCAGAATGATCAGGGTCGCCTTGGCCGTGGGGCCGGAAGCGTTCCACATATCCATGAAGGAAAAGCCCACTTCGCCTTGAAGCAGGGATACCGCAAACAGGTTCAAAGGAACGGACATCATGGGATTACTACCTCCTCGGTTCTCTCACAATTTGGATCTTGCCGATGGGCGAAAGTCACCCTCTCAAGTTGAAGTTCACCGTAATGCGGGTGATGACTTCAACCGGCACCCCATTCAGCACGGTCGGCTTGTAGCGCCACTGCTTGACAGCGTCCAGCGCCGACTGAATCAACAGCGGGTGTCCCTTGACTACCCGCAGGTTTTCCACGGAACCCTGCTTGCTGATGATCGCTTCCAGAATGACCGTGCCCTGGATGCGAGCCTGCTTGGCCAGCGCCGGGTAGCGCGGGCGCACCTGACGGATCAGGTTGGCGCGTTGCACGTTGCCGCCCACCCGAATGCGTTGGGGAGGCTTGGGCGGAGGCGGCGGGGGGGGCGGGGGCGGGGGCGCCAGAGACGTTGGAGCGCCGCCGATGACACCGCCGACCACGCCTCCAAGGACACCGCCCGGGACTCCTCCCGGAACTCCGCCGACCACACCCGCGACCATGGCCTCGGGAGCGGGCCCCTCATCCACCACCATGAGGATGTCCTGGGGTATTTCCACCGGAGCGGTGAAGTCGGTGGTCGGAGCGGTCCTGACTCGCTTGACCACTTCCGTCGCCGCCGGCGGAGGCGGAGGCGGCGGGGGAGGCGGCGGGGGCGCCACCAGAAAGGTGAGCTGTGTACCGACCCCTCCCAGGGTTTCCGGAAAAAGCATCGGCAGGATGATCGCGAACACAATCAGCACCACGTGGAAAACCACCGAAACGGTGAGGACCATGGACTTTTTCTTGGTTGTGCCGGATTCCTGCGCATCGGACAACTGTTCAAACATGGTTGAACCTCCCTTCCCAAGCCGAACCAGCGGAACAGGACAACCGTTCCCGACTCGGGTTTTGCTTCATACGACGAAGAAAGAGGATGATGCCTCCGTGTAAAGATACCGCAGTTGGGTGGAGTGAAGTCAAGACTCTACCACAAAAAAAAAGGCCGGTCCAATGCAACGAATTTCAAGCCCTGGCAGGCCGGGCCATCGCCTTTCTCCGGGCCTGAAAATCATACCAGATTACCAGTAGCTGACTGGCCACTCCGATGGAGGAATAGGTTCCCACGGCAACCCCGACCACCAGGCAGAAGGCGAAGCCGTTGATCACCTGGCCCCCGAAATAATAGAGCGAGAGCACGGTGAGAAAGGTTGAGCCAGAAGTCAGCAGCGTGCGGCTCAGCGTCTGGTTGATGCTCCGATTGATGATCGAGGAAATCGACTCCCGCCGGCGCAGTCTCAGATTCTCCCTGATTCTATCAAAGACCACAATGGTATCGTTCATGGAATATCCCACCAGGGTCAGCAGGGCCGCTACCACCGGAATGGAAAGCTCGCGATCGGCGGCCGAAAAGAACCCCATGGTGATGACGACGTCGTGGAAGACCGCCACCACGGCCGCCGCCCCGTAGACGGTGCCCTTGAACCTGAAGGCGATATAGACCAGCATCCCCAGCAAGGCATAGAGAGTGGCGTTGATGGCCTGGCGCTGCAGCCTGCGCCCCACCTTGGGCCCGACGAACTCCGTCTGGAACACCGCGAAATCGCCCAGATAGGCCTGCTCCCGCACGGCGGCCAGCAAGGAGGGGCTCATCCCCTCCACCGATTCCAGATCCTGAAAGGCGCCGACGATGCCCCCGTTCCGGTCCCGGTAGTCGGTCAGCGCCCGAGCCAGTTCTCCGGGAGTCTTGAATGCCGGGCTCTCGTCGGACTCGAGCAGGGAGGTGAGCCCGGCAACGCCGCTCAGGCGGCCCTCCAGTTCATCGGGGGCCGCGTTGTTGAGGTCGATCTTGCCTTCCTGCCCGGGAGGCGTTCCGAACGTGCCTTGCAGTCCCTCGAGAATGAGCACCCGCCCGGCGTCGGTGTCGGGCCCCACCTGCCCCTCCCGCTGACCCAGGCCGATGATGACCTCGTTCCTTTCCGGGACGTCGTAGCGCTGGATGGTGCTGCCGCTCAAGCCCTGCTCGGAGAGAGCCGATCGAATCCTGCCCAGGTCGGGAGAATCCTTGAACTTGACGTAGACCAGGGTGCCGCCGCGAAAGTCGATTCCGTAGCGGGGGCCGCCCTTGAGATAGAGGGTGGTCAGGCTGGCCGCGATCAGCAGCAGGGAGAGGCCCAACCAGAGCCGCTTGCGGCCGATCCAGTCGACGTTGACGTCTTTCAGCAACTGCATGGGTTACGTTTTCTCCCGGCGTCCGGGGGACTCGAACGCTATTGCCGTCTCTTCGTTGGACACCGTGCTTCCCCTCAATGTTCCCGAAAGATGACAACCCTATTTCTGAGACGGAACACTAGATGCTGAGGCTCTCCCTGCGACGGCGGCTCAGGATGAACTCGAAGATGAATCGAGAGACAAAGATCGCGGTAAACAGATTGGCCAGCAGTCCCCAGAAGAGGACCACCGCGAAGCCCTTGACCGGGCCGGTCCCGAACAGGAACAGGAACAGGACGGCGACCACCGTGGTCACGTTGGCGTCCACGATGGTGAGGATGGCTTTGCTGAAGCCCGTGCCGACCGATGAAAACACGGTCTTCCCCGCCCACATCTCCTCCTTGATGCGCTCGAAAATCAGCACATTGGAATCCACGGCCATTCCGATCAACAGCACTACTCCAGCGATTCCGGGGAGCGTCAGGGTGGCCGAGATATAGACCATGGCCGCCAGCAGAATCACGAGGTTCAGGATAAGGGCATTGATGGCGATGAATCCCGAGAGGCGGTAGTAGGTCACCATGAACAGGGCCACCCCGAACAACCCGATCAGGGAGGCCATGATTCCCTGCCGAATGGAGTCGACCCCCAGGGAAGCGCCCACGGTGCGCTCCTCCATGTAGTCCATGGAGGCAGGCAGGGCGCCCGACCGCAGCACCAGCGCCAGGTCGTTGGCCTCCTGGCTGGTAAAGCTCCCCGTGATCTCGCCCGAATCGCTGATTCTGTCCCGGATTTCGGGCGCCGATTGCACCCGGCCGTCGAGCACGATCGCCAGGAGCTTCCCGATGTTCTCGGAGGTGACTCTCTCGAAACGCCGGGCGCCGTCGTTGGTCAGATTGAAGCCCACCGCGGGCCGTCCGAACTGGTCGGTCTGGGGGCGGGCCATGCGCAGGTCTCTCCCGGTGATGGCCGCCGACCGGTTGGCGACGTACCAGGACTGGGCGCCCTGGGAGCCATCCCGGAACTGGGGAATCCCCTGCAGCAGTTCCTTGCCGTCGGGGATGACGCCGTTGTACTGCTCCAGGGCCGCGGCCCGCGAGGGATAGACGTCCTGCGGCTCCACGATCTTCAGCTCGAGCAGAGCGGTGGACTTGATGATGTCGCGCACCCGCGCCGAGTCGTCCACCCCGGGAAGCTGGACCAGGATCTGGTACTCGGTAACGGGACCGTGGTTCTGGATGACCGGCTCGGTGACCCCCAGCTCGTCCACCCGGTTGCGAATCCTCTGGATCGCTTCCTGCACGGCGCTTTGCCGGATCTGGCCCTCCACCTCCGGCCGCAGGCTCAGCAGGAAGGAATCGGAAGCGCCGGCCCGATTGCTGCGTTGCCAGGCCGGATAGCCCTCGTCGATCAGGGCTCGTCCATCGACCAGTCGGTCCGGATCGACCTCCAGAACTTCGATATGGGTGGCGTCTCTGCGCCGGATCTCGCCGAAGGAGATCTCCTGCTCGCGGAAGCTCCGCTTGATCCGATCCACCGACTGGTCGGTCTCGATGGTGAGGGCGTCCCCGGTGTTGACCTGCAGAATGAGGTGCATCCCGCCCCGCAGATCGAGACCCAGCCGGATGCGGTCGCTCAGGTTCTGCAGCAGGGCGTCCCCGCTGCCGGGCAAGCCGACGATGCCCACCACGCACAGCACCACCACGGTCAGTATGGTGAAGAACCGCCAGCGAAGCTTCCTGGGCATGATTTCCCGACCCGCGAAAGATTACCGGGCAAGCGAGGGGCGCTTACTCATCTTCCGTCTGTTTGGCGACAATGGCGTTTCTGGAGATTTCAATCTTGACCTGATCGGCGACGCGGAGGTGGACCCGCTCTTCCTTCATGCCGGCGACAATACCATAGATCCCACCCGAAGTAATGACCTTGTCGCCGTTTCGCAGGTTCTTGAGCATCTCCTGCAAGGCCTTCTGCCGCTTTCGCTGGGGGCGGAAGACGATGAAATAGAAAATGAGGAAAATGGCGACGATGGGCAGCAGCGCCCCAATGGTGCTCCCTTGCCCATTGGCGGCCAGAAGGGCCAAAGTTGACATGGATGCGACTCCAAAGGTTTCAGGGGATTTGCCGACTCGAGAAGGGTTGACGTCAGGGGTGAAACCCGCCGGGCAGCCTGCGGTCGAAGGATCCCCGAACGGCTCCGCTCAGAAGTGTTCCCCAGAATGCGCCGCCCTGCCGGGAACCGCGAGGCTTGATCCGGGAACCGACCCGTCAACCGGCATCTTCCCGGTCGCCACGCTCCAGCAGGTACTTCCGCAGTCTGCGGGACGCGATAGCATCCCTGATCTCCCTCATGGTGTCAAGATAAAAGTAGAGGTTGTGGTAGGTGTTGAGCACCGCCGAGAGCGCCTCGTTGGACTGGAACAGGTGCCTGAGATAGGCGCGACTGTAGCGCCCGCAGACCATGCATCCACAGTCCTCGTCGACGGGCCTCTCATCGGCCGCGTAGCGGGCGTGCTTGATCACCAGGTGGCCTCCCCGGGTGAACAGCCAGCCGTTGCGGCCGTTGCGGGTGGGCAGCACGCAGTCGAACATGTCCACCCCCAGGGCAACGCATTCCGCCAGGTCCCGCGGCGTGCCCACTCCCATGAGATAACGCGGGCTGCCCTCGGGCAGGTCCTCCGAGGACTGCTCCACCGCTTCCAGCATGGCGCCGCGGGGTTCTCCCACCGACAGCCCGCCCAGGGCATATCCCGGGAAGTCCATCTCGACCAGCCTCCGCAGGCACTCGCGCCGCAACCCCGGGTGAGTCCCTCCCTGGCCAATCCCGAACAGCCACTGCCCGTGGTCAGGAGCATCCTCCCGGCGGCGACCCGCCGCCTGCTTGCACCGCTGCGCCCAGCGCAAGGTGCGCTCCATCGATTCCCGGGCCGCATTCGCCTCCAGCGGATAGGCGGGGCATTCGTCAAAAGCCATCATGATGTCGGCTCCCAGGACCCTCTGGATCTCCACCGACTTCTCCGGGGATATGAAATGAGCCGAACCGTCCAGGTGGGAGCGAAAGGAAACCCCCTCTTCTCCGATGGTGCGCAGGCGGCTTTGGCTGAAGACCTGGAACCCGCCGCTGTCGGTCAGGAGCGGCCGCTTCCAGGACATGAAGCGGTGCAGCCCCCCCAGACGTCCGATCAGCTCGTGGCCGGGCCGCAGGTAGAGATGATAGGTGTTCCCCAGGATCACCTCGGCGCCCAGCTCTTCCAACTGGTCCTG
>JAPOZE010000457.1 GCA_026706225.1 Acidobacteriota bacterium | reverse complement strand
GGGGCAGGGTCCGACCTACCTGCCCCGACAAGCACTGCTGCAAGCGCGAGAATGTAAATCTTCATGGGTAAATTCCTCTCTTTCCAGCACAGGAAGACCGCGGACCACAAGAGCCACCGCATCCAAGTACCATACCCGCCACCGGGAGGGTGGCCTCCTACTTCTCAGCCGAGGAAAGATCCTGTATTTGATGGATTGCAGGGCAGAATAAACGATGCAGGTGATTTCGGAGTGACAGCGAACTTCAATGGCGTGATAATACTGTGAAAGTCTACAAATAATCTTTAACTGTAACGCTCAGGCAGCTCATTCGACATCAAGAAAGGCTGCGGACTACTCCTGGGCCGGCACCAAGGCGCCGTCGCCGCTACGCTCGCCAGGCCTACCTCCATCGTTAACCACTCCTTAGGTAACAAACGGGTTGCTACCCGAGGTTTTCCTCACCTGAACATAACCTTGACCGATATCGCCGAGAATCCCATTTTTCTGCATCCAACGGCGGGGCCCGAGGGTCACGCTCTTTGTTATCGGTTGAGACTCCCCGCTGCCGTCGTAAATGGTGATCTCGAAAGTGATGGGGCTGTCGTCGGTCTCACCGGTATTGACCAGGGCCAGGTTGCTCCGGTTCTCCGCGTTTTGCTGCAGACCGTAGACCCAGGCGTTATCAATCGAAGCCGAGCCATGGGACACGCGGTATAGAAGAGGCTGTATAGTCCCCCTCTCTTGTCCGGAGCTCCCATCCGCGCCCCGATCACGATCCCGCTCATGTCCCCTTGAGCGACTGTGGCGAACAGGGCTCCCACAAGGGGGCGACGGGTTGCACCAATCCCAGCTACGTCCTGCTGTCGCAGCCAATGGCCCCTGTCACCGCTCTTTCGCGAACTCTGGTGAGAAATGCTGGTAGGCTCGGTCTGGTGGGAAGAGATCTCACTCTTCACTCGGTTTGGGCATGCGGTAGCCGATCTGGCGCACGTTGAAGATGAATTCGGGGTTGGCTGCGTCGTCGCCGAGCTTGCGCCTTAGTCTTTTTACATAGGCCCGCACCGACTGGGAGTCGCCTGTGTCTTTCCCGCTCCACACTCGGCGTAGTAGCGAATCGTAGGTGGTTACCCGTCCCGCGTTGACCGACAGCACACGGAGCATTTCGTATTCGGTGGCCGTCAGATGCACGGGATGGCCGGCCATCGTCACCAGGCGTTGATCGTAGTTGATAGCCAGATTCCCCAGTTGAAAGGGTTCCGGCGGCTCGGCGACTCCACGCAGGGCCGCCTGGACCCTCGCCACCAGTTCGGTCGGCGAGAAGGGCTTGAGGATGTAGTCTGCGGCCCCTGTCTCCAGGGCCCTGGCGATGGTCTCGTCCCTGCCGTAGCCGGAAATGAAGATGACCGGCAGGTCGGCCAGATCGGGCAGGCGCTCCATCAATTCGATGCCGCCGGTCCCGGGCAGCATCAGGTCCAGAATAACCAGGTGGGGCCTTTTCGTTTTGACCAGCTCCGACACTTCCTGCGGGTCGCCGGTCACCAGCGGAGAGTAGTCTGCCGCCGTGAGAGCGTCTCGAACGTAGCAGAGTGTCTGGGGGTCATCGTCCACCACCAGGATGCGTCGTCGCTCCCCACCCTTTCTGGGCAAGCGGGAAGAGCTCCGGACCGAGCCGGTCGCTCCGACATTTGCAGCCTGCTCGGCCACCGGAATGGTAAATGTGAACTTGGTGCCCTGTCCCTGTCCGCCGCTCTCGGCACGGATGCGACCCCCGTGGGCCTCCACCAGCCCCTTGCAGATGGCCAGTCCCAGTCCCGACCCCCGGATCCCGTGCTCCTGATCGTCGGCGCCGACACGCGTGTGCTTTCGGAACAGGTAGGGCAGCACATCCGGCGGCACTCCCTGGCCTTCGTCGGAGACGGAAATGGCCACGTGAACGCCATCCCGCACCGCGGCCACACGGATCGGCGAGGAGTCGGGAGCGTGCCTGGAGGCGTTGGAGAAGAGGTTGTTCAGAACCTGGACGATACGCCTCCGGTCGGCCAGCACCGGGGGCAGGTTCGGAGGCAGGTCGATCAGCACGGTGTGCTTGCCCCCGCCACTGAGGAAGGTATTTCTGGCCTGTTCAACCAGGTTGGCTACTTCCGTCGGCTCGGGGGCCACGGACAGGGTGCCCGTCTCGATGCGCCCGGCATCCAGCAGATCGCTGATCAGGCCCCGCATGTGATCGGCCTGCTCGTCGATGATGTGAAAGAACTGGCGCATCTCGGCCATCTCCAGGGACGGGGAGGCCCCCAGCACGGTTGCCGTTGAGCCCTTGATGGAAGTCAATGGGGCTTGCAGTTCGTGGCTCACCAGGCTCAGGAACTCGGTCCGCGACCGTTCCAGCTCCTCCAGCGGCGCCAAATCCTGCATGGTCACCACCATCGAATCGACCTCTCCGTCGGCGGAACGTATCGGAGTGGCATTGATCAGTGTCTTGACGCCACGACCATCGGGAACCTCGAGCACGATCTCCTCGGCGCGCACCGTCGTCGCGGTGCTCAACTCCTGCGCCAGCGGAAATTCGTTCAGAGAAATTTTCCGCCCGTCGGCGCGGCGGTAGGTAATGGTTTCGAGCAGTTGCTCCGGGGATTGACCCGGCTGGCTCAGACCCTCGGCAATCCGCCGCGCCTCCCGATTGAACCTCAACGGATGACCGGTTCTGGCGCCGAACACCACCACCCCCACCGGAGAGGTTTCCACCAGCGCCTCCAGGTCCGCCCTGGCCTGCCGCTCGGCTCTATGGGTGCGCGCGTTGGCGATCGCCGCCGCCGCTTGCGACGCAAACAGGACCAGGACCTGTTCGTCCTCGCTGGTGAACTCCCCGCCGCTTTCCTTCTCGGCCAGGAAAAAGTTGCCGACGTGCACACCCCGGTGATGCATCGGTGTTCCCTGGAAGGTCGTCGCCTGAATCAGTTCCAAGGAAAAACCCAGTGACCTGACGTAGCCGGACAGGTCTCGAAGTCTGAGCGGTCCCGGCTGGTCCCTGAGGTGTTCGTAGAGTTGCAGACCCTGCGGCCAATTCACCAGGCGCTCGTCCTCCTCCGGAGTGAATCCGGAGGAGACGTAGTCCTGAACCTGTCCTGAATCGTCAATGGTTACAATCACCCCATACCGTGCGCCGGTGAGCGCGCGGGCGCTTTCCACGGTCTCGCGCAGGACGGTGCCGAAGTCGAGGCTCCCGTTGATGCGCAGGCTGGCCGCGCTCAGCTTGGATATCCACTCGCGCAGCTCCTCGTTTTCTCGCCTCAGTTTGTCGATATCGGTCAATGGCAGATCTTCGTCGGTCTCGGAGAAAGACGCGGCTCAGAGTCCTTAACAGAGGTCGGTTGGGAGTGGCTTGCAACCTCTCCAGATTCCAACGATAACATTGAGAAAAGTGATTTCACTTATATTTCATTTATATAGCCCAATAATTCACAATATTGTCATATTCCTACCGTTTACCGGGGTGATCTGAAGGAGTTGTCCGGCCTGCGAGGTGGGAGGTTTGGGTGAGGAAGGGGGTTGGCGGGGTGAGTTGCTCCGTTCCTGCGACGGCGATCCGTCCCAACGGGCTACTCTGAGGATACCCACTCTCGCCAGCCCTGGAGCATCGGGAAATAGAGACCCAGGCGGATGGGGCGGGAATCCATGGACCGGATCACTCTTGCGTAGCTCTCCAACTGGACGCGGTAGCGCTCCTGCTCGTTATCGAGGAAGACTTGCGTGGACCCGCCGGTATGAGGCCCGGTCTTGTAGTCGATGATCCAGCGCGTGCCGCTGGCCACGAAGGTCCTGTCCAGCACATAGTGCCGAACTCTGCCGTGGACCACTGTGGAGAGGGCATACTCTCTTTGGTCTTCCTGGTGGAGCGAAAGAATCCAGCGGCCACGGTCGTCGCCGGTCAGGTTTGTCAGAGCGGAAACGGCGCGGGCCAGGGCCTCGTCCAGCTTCCGGCCGTCCAGTCCTTCCTGCCTCAGTGCTGCCAGCAGGGTGTCGCGGCTGAAGTTGAGACGGTCCGGAGCCCGCAGTTGCTGAAGCATCCGGTGGACCACCGTTCCCACTCGGCGCTGCAGTTCGCCGGCCCACTCGAAGGTCGGCTGGCGTGGCCCGGGGTCTTCGGCGCCGGGCAACTGTTTTCGGGGTTCCCAGACCACATCCTCCGGGGGAGCAGGGGGCGTCCAATCGGCGGTCAGGCGCCGGAGGGGGATGCCCGGGGGCTCCGGGGTGACGGCATCGAGGTTATCTTCTTCCTCGGCTACGCGGTCCTCCAGACAATCCGAGAATTCCGGCTCGACCGTTGTCCAGATCTTTGCCAGCAGGGAGCGTGAATCGGGAGTTTTCAACCCTGCGCCTTCGAGATCGAGCCTGGTATGGCCCAGCAGATGCAGGCCCTTCCGCGCCCTGGTGGCGGCCACATAGAGGAGGCGCGTATTCTCATGAACACGCTTCCTCCAGTCGATACCCTTTAGGTAGTCGTAGAGTGGGTCCTTTTCGCCGGCCGCCTGGGGAATCGGCGCCAGAAGCAGACGGGACCGATCAGCGTCCGGGTATTCCATCCACCGTAGCAGGCGCGGATCGTCGTGCCTCGTCAGGCGTCCCAGGCCCGGCAGGATCACCGTGTCGAACTCCAGACCCTTGGCCTTGTGAATGGTCATCAATTGCAATTCTTCACCGGCTTCGACGTCGGACGGGGCGTACAGGCGGGCCACCTCCTCGGCGAAGCCGGTCTCGTCAAGGAGTTGCATACCGTCGGTTGACCGCTCCAGCAGGTCCAGGGTGGCGGCGGCATCTTCGAGCTCCGCCCGCGTTTCAAGGCAGGCCGGACCGCCCAGAGCGATCCACAGGCTCTCCACCCGGCGGCGGACCGGCAGGCGCCCTCGCCGCACCAGCGCATTGCCAAGAAGAGGGATCAGACGGTCGATCCGTGTCCTGCCGTCGGGAGACAATGCTTTCCGTCTGGCAGGATCCCGAATCAGGTCCCAGAGCGCAGTGGTGGAATCGCCGTTCACCAGCGCATCCAGGTCCGCCAGCCTCAGACCGCACCAGGGCGCCCGCAGGATCGACAACCAGGCCAGCCGGTCGCCCGGTTGCAGGAGGGCCCGGGTGAGAGACATCAGGTCCTGAACCACCGGGCGTTCGCCCAGAGCGTCGATCTCCACGGCGCGAAATTTCTTTCCCCGCCGGCGAAGCGCGGCCACGATGTGAAACAGGTGGCTGCGAGCCAGCACCAGCACGGCAGTCGTCCCGCACGGGTTCTTTGACTGGGCTTCCTCGATGATTTCGATGACCCGCCGGGCCTCGGACTCCGGATCATTGATCAGAAACGGGTGCAGGCAAACGGCCCTGTCAGGACCACCGCCCTCAAAAGGCACCGACGGTTCGTAGGTCACCGCTCCGGTCAACACGTTTTCAGTTTCCGGAAAAGCCTCGCTCATCGCGCGGTTCACCCAATCCACGATTCCCGGACCGGAGCGAAAATTCACCGAGAGCGTGAGAGGCTCCGGCCGAACCGCGGCTATCCCGTTCGCCCGAGCGCTCAGAAACAGTCCCACCTCGGCCTCGCGAAAGCCGTAGATCGACTGCATGGGATCGCCGACCAGAAACAGAGTGCGCCCGTCTCCCGGCTGCCAGTCGCCAATCAGTCGGGCCAGCAGGTCGTACTGACTTTGGGAGGTGTCCTGGAACTCGTCGACCAGCAGGTGCTGGATTCGGCAGTCGAGGGCGAAGGCAAGGTTGGTGGGAACCAGGTCCGTGCCCAGGGCGTCTCGAGCTCGTATCGCAATCTCGGTGAAGTCGACGCTTCCTTCGTCCCGAAAGACGAGTTGAAGTTGACCGCTGGCCACGGGTAACAGGCGCATCAGGGCGGCCAGCACCTCCCACTTCCCATCGTCGAAGCGCAACGGCGGCAGCGACCGCAACTGGTGCAACGCAGCCTCGGAGTCGTCGTCGAGTTCGATACCGCGCCACACCTCCTTGGCCCCACGTCCCAGGGGGGTTGGCGGGAACCCATGGTTCTTGTTCACAGTTCGCCGGCGGGTTCCCTGTCGGGTCAGGAACATTTCCGCCAGACCCAACCAATGGGGAAGCGACTCCAGGGAATCGTCCGGAAAGTCGCTGAGTGCGAAACAGCTCGCGATGGGGCTCTCGAGGTGCTGTTCTCGAAGGTTCCCGGCCGCGAAGCGGGCCAGTCCAACGGTCGCTTCCCTGCCGTCATGGGGGAATGTCGACGCCGCCCGTTCCAGAGCCCGCTCGACAACCCGTCTGAGTGCGGACTCCAAATCCTCGCGTAGATCGTCCGAAGGCGGCGTTCCGACCAGGTGCCGCAGCCACTGGTCCCGCTTACCGAGCATGGTGCTGACCAGTTGCTCCGTGGTGGCGACGTTGTTGTCCAGGTGTGCAAGAAGCCGGGACAAGTCCGCGGACACGTCGGCCCGGGCCTGCTCGGAATCCAGCATGGCCAGCGTTTGGCGGGCTGCCTGACGGTAGAGGCGTCCCGCGTCCTCTTCCGGGCCGAGCGAAGCTCCCATGCGCGAAACCCAGGGCATCTGCCTGACCAGCAGGGCGCACAGCGAATCGATGGTCTGAATGCGAAGGCGGGAGGGTTGTTCGGTCAGGCTCCAGTTGAGTTTGTCGTTCCGCGCCAAGGCTGCCTGCGCCAGTTTCCAGGTGCGCGCTTCATGCGGCGTTTGGGGTTGCGGTTCCGAGGCGCTTCGGAGGGCGGAAATAACCCGGTGGCGCATCTCGGCGGCCGCCTTCCGCGTAAAGGTGACGGCGACCACGGCCTCGGGTTGCTCGACCTGCCCCAGCAACGTCAGGAACCGCTGAATGAGCAGTTCGGTTTTTCCGGAACCCGCGGGCGCCTGCACGATGAACGACCGGGCGGGGTCGAGCGCCTGCAGACGCTGCTGCCGGTCCTGGACCTGGTCAATCATGGCCCTCCTCCAACCCGGCAGCAGGCTGCCGGATCCGACAGAGCGCCGGCAGCGCGCAATACCGGCAGGTCTTACGGGGATCCTTGGGGTCCACGATGGCTTGTCCTGACCTGAATTCACTACCCAGTCGATCCAGGACCTTTCGCCACTCTGCGATCGTCTCTTCCAGAGGCGGCTGGTCATCGGGCACCTTGACGTCGGGAACGATTCCCTCGGAGTCGGCCAGGCCTCGAAAGCCCGGGGCCCCGGTCTTGAGCCTGCCGAAGAAGACGCCTGCCACCGGGGCGTCGGCGGTCACGGCGTAGATGGGCAGTTGCGGCTCGTCGGGTCTGGAGCCGTCCCACTCGGAAGGCCGGCACTCCCCGGTCTTGTAGTCCAGAATGACCAGTTCACCGTCTTCGAGCTGGTCCACTCGGTCGGCGCGGATTTTCAGTTGCAGGCCGCCCAGGGTGACACGCCGTCCCTCCTCCTGTTCCAGCATCGTGAATGGCTGCCGTTGTTTTTCGAGAAGCAGCCACTGCCCGACGACGCCTTCCATCCGCTCCTGTTCAATGGCCGCAAACCGTGGACTTCGCAGAGCACGGCGGTGTCTGGAGAAGTCCCGAATCTCGGCGCCGGCCTGGGAGCGCACCAGTTTTTCCAGGTCTTCCTCACTCATCGTCACCAATGCCCGGTGGGATCGCAACTGCTTCCAGACACGCTTGAGAATGCTATGGACGAGTTGACCGCGGTCGAGAGCACTCAGGCCGGGTTCGGGCTGGTCCGGAGCCGCTGCTGCAAGACGTACCTCGGCAAACGCCCTGAAGGGACAGGCCGCCTGCAGCTTGAACAAGGTGGTTCCGGCCCTGAATGGGACATCGCCGCACGGCGGGGCACGGTGGTCCTGGATGGTCTCCATTAGGGAGGAGCGCCGAAGTTGTTCCGGGTAACCGGCCGAAGCTGAAAGCCCCAGGTCGATCTCGGCAACTTTCGGCAATGCAGCCAGGAGCGGGCTGACTCTCAAATCCGAATCGCCCTCCCGCCGGGCATGGCT
>JAPOZE010000119.1 GCA_026706225.1 Acidobacteriota bacterium | reverse complement strand
GTTTGGAGAGTACGGGCAGAGGTTGGGAAGGAGCGAGTTCGTGGGGGATGGCCGGCCTCACCCGGAACCCGCGGTGAAACAGCCAGCGGGCTTCCGGGACTTGCATTCCGGCCACCGCCGGAGAAAAGGGCTCCAGGTTCTGACTCAGGATCAGGTCGCTGGCCATGAGCGCATCCGGGGAGAGCGCCGGAATCCACAGCGCCTCTTCGGTGGTGGCCAATCTGCCCTGGCGGTCTGCAGCCACCAGCTTGATGCGATACTTGCCCGGCTTCAGCTTGAGGAATCCCTGCACGGCCGATTCCGCCTTTCCGTATGCCAGCGGGAGCGTCTGGCTGAAAACCGATTCCGCCTGCCCGTCGCCGGAAAAGGCAATCCCCACCAGGCGAAGGTCTTGCCCCGGCAGCCAGCTTTTTGCCGGTTTCCCATCTGATCCGCGGGAGACCGTGGCCGAGATCAGGACCAGAGCCCGGTCGGACTCCTGGTGGAAGACGTTGGCCTTGAAGTCCAGATTCAGATCCTGGTGCCGCTCGGATGACTGCAGTCCGCGGAGCGTGGTCTTTTCCAGCGTCCCCGCAATTTCCCGATCCGACGGCAAAGGCACCTCAACGGTTCGACGGAGAGATCCCAGTCCGGCGTTGAGGTTCTCCCGGGCCGCAACCTTGACCTGGTACCGCCCCGCCGGAACCTCCAGCACGACCTTGGAGGTCAGGCCCGATCGCAGCAGAGCCTGGTAGCTGCTGTCGACGAGCTCGAAATTCCAGGCCTTTTCGTCTCCTCCGACATACTTCTCCTCGGCGTCGAAGGCGACTACGGCCAGGTTGATCCGATTGATCCGCTTGCCCTCTTCCACCAGAAAGGGGAGATCCTTGAAGCCCAGGCGAGTCACGATCTCCAACCGGTAGGTGTCTCCATCCAGGCGGGAGCCGTGGTAGGACATCTGCAGCGGGATTTCCCTGAGATCCGTGGGCGCCCGCATGGCTTCCAGCATGTCCTTCTTCTTCTGTTCCTCCGGGGACAAGCGCTCCTTGGGGGCATGGAAGCCCTTGCGGTGAGTGACCCGGACTCCGGGCCGCGAGACTTTCACTCGAAGCCTGTAATAGCGCCCATCGGGTTTCTTGGGAGGGGTGGCGTAGCTCAGGACATAGTAGGAGAACTGCCGGTCCACCACCTGTCTCAGACCCGCCCCCAGGTCGTTGTTGTCCTTGAAGTAGGTGCCTCCCGTCGCCCGGGCCAGGTACTCCAGGGACATCCCTTTTTGCCTGCGGTCCTCCGTGACCAGCAAGGCCTTGTCCAGACGGAGAGTGCTGTGGCTTTCGCTGACGTCGTACATGGGGCTGGTTTCCAGCCCGGTGGTCCGGATGGAATTGAAGATGATGCCGGTCTTCAGGGCCATGTCGACCAGGCGCTCCAGCTCGTAGCGAAGCGCCCGGTGCAGGAAGCCTGCCGAGAGCAGCACCATGGATTTGTGCGCCTCCACCGGTCCCAGAGAACGGATGTGCCCCCGCAGAACATCCAGCAAGCGCCGGGTGCGGGCCTTGGTGAAGGACAGGCGATGGGACGCCAGGGTGCGCACATAGGATTCGACGGCCTGCTGGGTCGGATCAAGGCTGGGTGAACGGACCCTCGCTCGCTGTCCATCGTTCAGCCGGTTGGCCGAGCCGCCTATACCGCAGTTTTCGGCTTCGGCCATGGCCACGTCGAAGGACCGGATGCCCGGTGACGCCGAAACGACATCGATTTCCTCGGCTTGAGCATCGGTCATGGTGACGCATCCCGGGTGGTTCATGGACGGCGTGAAATCCAGCTTCTTGTGGATTCTGTCGATCTCGGCCAGCAGCAGTTCGCCGTCCTGAGTGAAGGGGACGAAATAGCCGCGGGAGGCCGTCACGATGGAGATGTAGTTTCCCGCTTTCAATCCGCGTTCCACGAATCCGCGAATGGCCTGGATGGTGCGGTTGAGGGTGCCCACCGGGGGGTAGGTGAGATCGTCGATCACCAGGCTCAGCAGACGGGGCTTTTCGGGAGCCGCCTCAGGCGCCGGCTGCTCGGCGCCGACCGCGCTGCCCCAGGTCAGGGAGCTTTGCGGGCTCTGGTGGATTTCCCGGGAAAACGACTGGATGGTCTGCTTCTTGCTGTTTTCGAAGACTTCGAAATCGTCTGCGGTCAGATCGGTAATGGGCTTCCCGTCCCGGTCGGTGACGATGGCATTGACCACCACCACTTCCACCGGCACCTTGAGGGTGAATCCGGAGGAGGACTGGCCGCGGACTTTTTCGGCTTCCTGGGGCTGCGCAGGCACCGTTGCCGGGACCAGCGCCAAGGCGACTGTCAACCAGGTGGCAACCAGGGTTCGCGGCAAAATTGCGCCGGGGAGAAAAGCCCTTCCGAGAGTCACGGTCCGCCCCCATAACATGGCGTAGAGGCTATTTCTTGAGATGTTTATGCCCTCAAGCATAGTAGGTGTCAACAGAAACATTTCTACCCGCGTGACGATAGCACGAAGGAAAAAAGACCGCCATCCCCCGAAAGCAGCCGAGCGAACGCGGACTTGCAAGCCTCGCTTTTTGACTCGGACTTTGATCTTGGCGATTCGACGGGTGACTGCCCGGAGGGCTTGGTAAATCGGGGGTATAGGCCAGGAGATAGTACCTTACTTCGCAAACCTCTTGTGTATGACCACCGTCCCCGCAATAATGTCGTGAAGGGCTCTTTTGCGTTCGTTGAAAAGCAGAACGACGACTTCGCTCCAGAACCAGAACCAGTAAATGGGTTCAACGGCTTCATGCCAGGCAGGAATTAACGAAGCCACGTATTCCTCCCGCCCGATCCAGTCCAAAGATTGGTATTGCTCCGCATCAGCAATGATGAACGCACTCAGTCGAGCAACCATCGTCGTTACCGACAAGGCGAGCTCCACACAGGAGCGGAGTAACGCTTCCTTGAATTCTATTGGTGATCCATTGGGTAGCGTTACCTTGATGCCGGTAACCATCTTCCCCAAGGTTGCACCGTATCGGTAATGAAAATAGATAACGTAGGCGGCAAAGAAAATGGCGGAGATTACCGTGACTCCTATCGCGCTCCATATGGATATCCTCTCGAGCAAGAGGAAAATCATCCCGACAGGGACAAGCACAAAGCTGTCGACGAGCAACGCCCCAGATCTCTTCCAGAATCCAGCGTACACCGGCGATCCTTCCTTTTGAATCGGCAGAAACTCGGCGTACACCGGCGATCCCTCCTTTTGGATCGATAGAAAATCCATGGGGCCTCTTTTGGGGAAGTGGTACGTTTACCTCTTCTTCCTTCAGGTCGACTTCTGGGTGAAATACCTTCCCTGCATTCTACACGGAACTGGCGCTTGACGATATTGCGGGTGGCGCCTCGGCGCCGGCGATCACGGCGGCTGGGTGGTCTCGAAATCGGCCTGGCCGGCCAGGGTTTGCAGATCCTCAATCGGCACCTGCCGGGAGAACAACTCGTTCAACAACAGGAAAGAGATGGAGACGACCCGGGGGCGTTGGCGACGCCGCCGGCTATCTGCTACCATGAGCCCCGCAAGGTCCTGTCATTGGGGGAGGAATGGTCACCGCGGAAGAGCGCTATCTGTTCGATCTCAACGGCTACCTGGTGCTGAGGAAGGTCCTGCCGCCGCCGGTTCTGGCTGCCATGAACGAGAGCATCGACCGGCTGGAGACCCTGAGCGACCAGGAGGTGGAGGCCCTCAACCTGACCCGGAAGTACCAGCAGGACAACGTCTATGCCCAGGTGGGTCCGGCGCCGCAACGGGGCCTGGCGGACTACTCCGGCAACATCCTTCCCTGCGGCGGCCCCTTCGAGGAGCTGATCGACTGGCCCGCCACCCTTCCCTACCTGGAAGAAACCATCGGCGTACCCATGCGGCTCGACGCGGCCAGCTTCATGTCGCGTCACAGCGGAGGAGGATTCGTTTTTCACCACGGCTACGCCGAGATGCTGCCCTACAGCGAATATGTCTTTGAGCAGGACGCTTTTCGCTGCGCCAGCATCAAGATATCCTTTGCCCTGACCGACGTGGGCGTCGAGGACGGCTGTTTTGCTGTCATCCCCGGAAGCCACAAGAGTCACTTTCGCAACCCGCTGGTGGGGCAGGTTCCCGATCCTGCCCATCCGCTGGTGCGGCCTCTGCCCTGCGAGGCGGGAGACGCCGTGCTCTTTTCCGAGGATCTGTCCCACGGAGCCGTGGAGAATCGGGGCTCCAGAGTGCGTCGAACCCTGTTCTATTCCTATGCCCCTGCCTTTCAGTGCGCCTGGGGCCGGTTGACCGAGGTGGCCCCCGGCTTTGAGTCCCGGGCCAATCCGCGCCGGCTGGAGCTGGTCCGGGGACCGGCACCGTTCCAAGAAGTACCCGCCGACCTTACCCCGGTATGATCCCAGGCGGGCATGGTCGGGCCGGTAAACCCCGCTCCCGGACGGGGTCGCCCGGGACCCTGGCGGGTAGGCGGCGGCCCCTCCCCAAAAAGCACCTTTCAGCCGTGGACACGACTCCAATCCAACGACTCCCCACCGAGGAAGACGTCTTCGACCTTCAGACCGGAAGCGACCGGCAACTGCTCTCATTGGACGAGCAGCACTTCTTCGATATCGCCGGATACACCCTCCTGCCTGAAGTGCTCGATCCAGGGCAGATCGAAGAGTCCCGACAACGCCTTGAGAGCCTGGCTCGGACCCCCTCCGCCGGGGTCAGCCTCCGACGGGAGAACGACTCCGAGGTCGAGCTGCTCAACATCGTCGAAGCCGGGGGTGTCCTGGAAGACGCCATGGCCCTGCATCCCGCGCTGCGCCACCTGCAGGCACTCATCTGGGGGCGGCAGTTTCGCCTGATTGCTTCCCGCGCAAGGATTCGAGGAGTGGGGAGCCGCGGCTGCTTGACTCAGGGCGGAAAGGCCGACCCGCGGCGATACGCGAGTTACCGCTGCGGTCCCGAGGGGGAATTCCGTTGCCTGCTGGTGACCTGCCTGATTGCGTTGGACGACACCAATGCGGGAGATGGTGCCTTCTGCCTGATCCCCGGAAGCCACAAGTCCCACCTCCCCCATCCCTATGTGGACCGGGAACTGGACGAGGTTCCTCCCCTGCGGGACCTGCCCCTGACGGCCGGCTCGGCGGTGGTCTTCACCGAGAACGTCTCTCACGCCCTGAGACCGCCCCGCCTGGAAAGCCATTCCTGGCTGGAGTTCCAGTTCGGCCCCTCCTACATGGAGAACTGGCCCGGCTGCGAGCCTTCGGCGGATCTGCTGCGGCGCACCCAGGCAGACCCGGTCAAGTCCCACCTGCTGCTGGCCCCCTACTATCACCCCGCCGGGTCCCAGAAGAAAATGGACTAACCGGCCTCAAGGCTGGCGGGCGAACTTGAGGGTCCGGTAGAGCAGCGCTCCCAGCTCGTCGTAGAAGGCGAACTCGGCCCGAGCCGGCCTCTTCGCGGCCGGTGGATGGACCCGCACCCTCAGGAAACCGCCGGACTGACCCCGCTGGGTGTACTTGTGAACGATCCTGCCGTCGGGATCGGTCGAGTTGGGGTCGCCGGGTGAAATGGCCGCGAAGGCGTTGGCGTCGCAGAGGGCCCCGCAGGCGAACTCTTCCACGCCGCCGGGATGGACGGCGTGATACTGCCAGTGGCGGTCACCGCAGATGAGATAGAAATTTTGCTTCACCGGACCGTTCCGGTCCAGCCATCCGAAGAACTCCCCGGCCTCGTGCCGGAACCCGCCGATGTTGACGTGGCTGTCTCGCTTGGTGGCGCCGTCGGGACCCACCATGGCCGTGGGTGAGATCAGGATCTTGAAGGGGGCGTCCGATTCCAGCAGCGTCCGCTTCAACCAGGCGATCTGCTCCTTCCCCCACAGGGTCTTGGAAGGACCGTCCTCCATGCCGTTGGGGCTGCGGTAGTCGCGGCCCTCAACCAGCCAGATCTGGAGTTCCCGACTGATCCGGTGGGTCCGGTAGGTCACTGCCTCCTTGTCCGCCGGGTCCACCACCGGTACCTGCTCCCGAAAGATCTCGATGCCCAGGGCGTTGGAGGGCTGTCGAGCCAGTTCCGGATTCTCCTTGTCTTCCACCCAGGCGTGGTAGCCCTGCACGGGAGTGTGGGGATCGGAGTCGTTGAAGCGGTGGTCGTGGTCATCCTTTTCCCAGTAAGTCGGAACCTGTTGGAAAAGCTGAATATACCGAGGCTGCACGAACTGCTCGTGCCATTTCTTCCGCAGCTCGGCCCGGGTTCGGGCGCGGGAGTCGGCCGGATGGTCGTAGTAGACGTTGTCTCCGGTCCCCACAAAGAAGTCGGGCTTCATGCGCAGAATGGTGGCCAGGGCCGGATAGCCCAGGGGCTTGTCATGGCCTTCGTACCTGGGACGTTGAAACTGGGGAGCACCGTCCTGGAAGAAGGCGTAGTTCATTCCCGTCACCACCACGAAGCTCACCGCGGCGCTCCTCTCCCGTCCGGCCAGAGTCTTGAAGGTGGCCGCGCGACCGAGGCTGGTGCTTTCCCGATCGACGCCGTAGCGCAACCGGTAGTAGTAGCGGGTTGCCGGAGTCAATCCCGAAATCCGGGTCTTGACGATATAGTCGTTCCGGGGCAACGCGGACAACCACTCCGTAACGCGCGGGTCGGCAAAATCCTCGGCCGCCGACAGCTCGAAACGGGCGACCCCGGGGCTGCCGGGGAGATCTCCGTCGACCAGCTCGGTGCTCCGGGTCAGGCGGGACTGCAGAATCACACTGGTCTCGGTGACCTCACCCGCCATCTCTCCCTGTCCGTTATGGACCTCTTGCGCGGAAAGGGTGCCGACAATCAACAGGAGAAGGGCCGTGATTGACTTTACCAATGGGTTGAATCGCATGACGAACCCCTTGCCTGGAACACCCCCGTCCTGCCAGCTATTGACTACCCCGTTACACGGGAAGGGAGTGCGACCAAGTTAAAAGTGGATAGTGGTCAGTGGATAGTGGCTAGTTGATTTGATTCATCCGTCAAGCATCTTGTTGATCTTGGCGCAGTCACTCAAATAGTGCAACCAAGTCGTCAGGCACTTGCCTTTTCCTAAAACCCTCGGCTGACCACTCTTCACTCTCCACTTTTCTGAAGCACCCCTGTTTCACCCCGGTCGATCCGCCCGGTCGTGCGGGGCTTGGCCCGGCTAACCGGTTGACTCCGCCTGCCGGGTTCTGGAGAATCGATCCGTTGCCGAGAGTTTCGTGCCTGGAGAGCCAAGAATGACCACCGGTGACAGCCTCCCGTCCCCAGACGCCACCGGCAAGGCGGCCTCCCGCCGCCGAAACCTGGCCTTGCTGTTGCTCGGCCTGGTAGCCCTGCCCTCCAGTCAGGCCATGCTTCTGGTCTACGGAACCCGCATCAGGGAATACTTTGCCATCAACGCCGAGCAGTTCGGGACGCTGTTCGGAAGTCGAGGTCTGGGCCGCATACCGGCCCTGTTGACCATTGGCCCGCTGCTGGCCCGTTTGGGGGTCCGTCGGGCAACGGAACTGGCAACGGTGGGGGCCGGAATCGCCTTCCTGATCCTGGGGATCGGTGGAACCCTGCCGGCCTTCCGGGTGTCCATGCCGGCCATTGGCTTTTTCCTGGGACTCTCCGGCGTTGCCATCCCCGCTTTTCTGATCTCGCTCTTCCCGGATCGCAAGCGGCGCATCTTCTCCCTCATGCTGGTGGCTTCGGCGGCGCCTTCGATCCTGACTCCCCTGCTGGCCAACGAGTTGTTGAAGTGGTCGGACGGGCGCGGGGACGCCGCTTTCGCCACCGTTTACCAGACCCCGTTCGCCATCAGCGGCGGAGCGCTGCTGCTGGGAGGCCTGCTGTTGAGCCTGGCCAAACTGAAGGGGACCCGGGCCGAGCTGGAAAAACCCCATTCCATCCGGATCAGCCAACTGCTCCGCCTTCGTTCCCTGGCCATCGTCCTGATGCTTTCCCTGCACGCCGCTGCCGAC
>JAPOZE010000334.1:3338-7987 GCA_026706225.1 Acidobacteriota bacterium | reverse complement strand
CTGAAAGGCGCTCGACTCCAGCGGAGGCCAGCACAAAGCGGCCTTCCACTCGCCGGTGGGAAGCTGGCGCTCGAACAACTGCTTCAGGGCCTGCCTGGTATCGTCGGACAGGGTTCCCGACACATGGGCGTCCCATTCGGCCAGGCCGCGGGCGAGGTAGATCATTTGCGAGTCGCCCAGCTTGCGCTCCTGGCCCAGTCGGGCGGTTCCTTCCCGCAGCACCTTCCCGAAAAAGTCCCGCAGCTCCCCTGCGGGTTGGCCCAACGGCTGGGTCAGCGCGGGACGCAGGGCCATGTAGCTTCCGTTGGTGTGGCAGGTCACGCACTTGTGTCCGCGGCTCCAGGCAGTGGCCCCCTGGTCGAGAAAGTCCAGGGCCCGCTGCACCGAGACCTCCGGGAGCCTGGGCTCGTCGGCGTCCAGCCTGGGGATCCGGATGGACTCGAACTCGTACTGATACTTGAACTTCTCCTCGGCCCCGGCAGCCCCGGCCCCTCCCAGCAACAGGAGAACTCCCAAGCCACCGGCCAGCCATGCTCTCTTCGCCTTTCGACCCATCATCCGCCACCTCGCTTCCCATTAATTTCGTCAGGCGCCAGGCCGCTCCGGACGGCCCCGCCCCCATCATCATCGCAAATTCCGGCGCAACTCGTCCATGCTTCTCACACGAGCCCAGGACGAAGTGTCAATCGACTCCTCGGCAGCCAGACCCAGGCAGTGCAGACTGGCCATGTCTTTCGCCGGCACCCCCGAGGAGGCCTTTCCCTCCAACTGGTCCAGGAAGTCCGACAGGTACTCCCGCAAGCCGGGCCATCCGGCGAAGGGCCGCAGGGCCGAGACCACTCGATCCACCCGCCACTCCGGGTCGGACCGGTTTCGAAGGCGCAGCTCTCCGGTAAAGAGATCTGCAAAGAGGTCTCCGTCCCGACCCTGGACCTCGACCCAGGTTTCGGGGCCCTGAACACTGGAGATGTTGGCTTGAAAGGTTCCCCACACCCCGCCGTAGTCGAGCTGGGTCAGGGCGTAGGCCTGCATGCGCCCTTCGGTTCCCCGTCCGTCCTGCACCAGCACGCTTTGGGGATGAGAATCCAGGATCGCGTCCAGCACGTCCACGTACCAGGGAGCCAGCACAAGGGGCAGGCTGAGTCCGGCTCCCGGCCGGGCATTCCAGTTGCCGTTCATCCGGATCCTGACCGTCTGCGGCTCTCCGATGGCGCCCTCGGCCAGCCTTTGGGCGGCCGCGGCCACCACCGGAAGGAACCTCAGCTCCAGGTCGGCCTGCTGGACCTGGGTGGCCGCCAGCAATTCCTCCAGTACCGGAGCAATCCGGTCCCTGCGGTGCGACACCGGGGGCTCATAAAAAAAGGGAATCCCGGAACCGATCGCAGCCAGCAGGCCCGGCTCGTGCACGGCTTCGGGAAGAGCCATCAGCACGCCATCCAGACCGCCGGCCTCCAGCATGGCGCCGAAGTGGGGATAGATGCGGACCCGGCTGCCCAGTTCCTCCCCAATACGCTGCCGGGTGGCCTGGCTGGGAGCCGAGGCGGCCACCACCTCTCCCCTGCCGTCAGCCCGCAGGGCCGGCATGTAAGCCTCGCGAGCCCAGTTGCCGTAGCCGGCAAGCCCGATGCGTAGCGGGTTCATGGAATGCTCCTCTGGCAGTCATCCGGGCCGGGCGTCAAACCCCAGCAGGGACTCCACCTTGCCGGCGGCGGCCAGCAAGGCCGTGTCCGACATGGGACGGGCGGACAACTGCAGGCCCAGCGGCAGCCCCTCGGGGGAGAGCGCCGCCGGCAGCGTCACCGTGGGACACCCCGTGTAGGTCCACAGCAGGCTGAAGCGGGGATCGCCGGTGATGGCCAGGCCCCGGTGTGCGGCTCCCTCGGCCGACGGAGACAAGACCAGGTCCACCTCCTCCAACAGAGACGACATGGAGACTGTCAGCGCGCGCCGGTGTTCCTGTATCCGGTCCAGGTCTTCGGAAGTGACCTGTCTCCCCTCCAGCAGCAGGGCCCGCAGCTTGGGCGGATAGCGGTCCCCGTGGCGGTCCATCAGCTCCGCCTGGCCTCGGGCCCCTTCGGAGGCAATCAGGTCGAAGTGGTTCCGGTAGGCGGCGGCGCACTCTTGGGGCAGGCTCACCGTCCTGACCTCGCAACCCCCGGCAGCCAAACGGTCTCCGGCCTGCGACAGCGCCCTCAGCATGACGCCCTCGGCAGGCTCGGTGTGCAGGTCCGGCGCCAGTCCGATCCTCAGGCGTCCCGGTTCCACTGCCGCGGGCTCTCCCAGCAGGGCCGAGGCGGCCTTTTCCATGTCGGAAACGCCGCGGGTGAACAAACCCACCGTATCCACACTGGGGGAAAAGGGAAAGACGCCGGCGACCGGCAGCCGTCCGTAGGTGGGCTTGAAACCCGTCACCCCGCAGTAGCTGGCCGGACGATTGACCGAAGCCACCGTCTGGGAACCCAGGCCCAACCGGACCATCCCGCAGGCCACGGCCGCGGCCGAGCCGCTGCTGGAGCCGCCGGGAGTGTGGCCGGGGTTCCAGGGATTGCGGGTGGCTCCGGGATCCAGAAAAGCCAGGCTGGTGGTGACGGTCTTGGACAGGACGAAGGCGCCCAGAGACAGCAGGCGCTCCACCACTCCGGCGTGTTCCCGGGCCGGCGTTTCCGGAAGGAAGTCCACGTTGCCGCGGGTCGGCATGCCCCGGACGTCGATGATGTCCTTGACCCCCAGCGACCAGCCGCTCAGCGGTCCGCCGCCGCTCCGCTGGTAGCGTTGCCCGGCCCCCTCCGGGTCCCAGTCCACCAGGGCCCTGACGGTTCCCTCCCAACGCCGGATGGCTGCAAGCTCCTCTTCCATGCCTGTTCCCCCGAGGCCGTCACTCAGCCGGCTTGCCGGGAACCTTGGGTATAATCATCCCGGCGCGATTCCGCCCGACCCGGCCCGCCGACCGACTCCATGCAACCCATCGCCCTGCTGCTGATCCTTGTCTCCGCGGTCATTCACGTGGGATGGAACACCCTCGGCAAGCGGAGCCAACCCAGCGGCTCCCTCTTCCTGGCCGCCAACCTGGTGGGCTGCCTCTGCCTGCTGCCGGGGCTGGCCTACCATATCCCGAAAATTCCCGCGTTTCTAGCGGAATTGTGGCCGCTGCTGGCGGTCAGCGGCTGCGCCACCGTCATCTATTACCGCAGCCTGGCCGCCGCCTACAACTCCGGGGACCTCTCCCTGGCCTATCCGCTCTCCCGGTCCTCCCCGCTGTTCATCGTGGCGGTCATGTTCCTGCTGGGACGAGGCTCGGAGATCAGTCCCGGCTGCCTGGCCGGGATCGTCCTGGTCTTGGCCGGATGCATACTCCTTCCCATGAGGCATCTCACCGATCTCAAGGGCAGCCACTACCTCAGCCGGGTCTTCCTGGCGGCCCTGCTGGCGGCCCTGGCCACCACCGCCTACTCCATCGCCGACGAGCAGGCCTTGCGGCTGCTGGTCTCGGGGCGGGCGGGACCGTTGTCCAACCTCGAGGCCGGCCTGGTCTACGCCGCCCTGTGGGCCCTCTCCTCCAGCGGTCTGCAGGCGGTGGTGGTGCTGGCCCGCAAGCCGGAGCGGGCCGTCTTCCTGGAGCTGATTCGGCGGAGGTCCCGCATCTACATTCCCCTGGGACTGGGGATCAACCTGGGCTACGTGCTCATCCTGGCCGCCATGACCTGGAGCCACAACGTCAGCTACGTGGTGGCCTTTCGCCAGGTCAGCATTCCCTTGGGCGCCCTGCTGGGTATCTTCTGGCTCAAGGAGCCGCTTCCCCTTCCCAAGGGCGTGGGACTGCTGATTCTCCTCATTGGCCTCACGCTGGTGGCCGCTGGCTGAAGAGCCGCGGCGTGTGGGCTTCAAAGAGAGTGACATTGAACCGGGGCTTTTGTATATTTTGATTCATCCTTCAGTCAGTCGCTTGGTCTCGCCGCCCGGGACGGGCGCGGGGAGCGTGGATGCACAAGCCATCGCCACATTCGGGGCCATTTCGGACAGCCCGCAGGAAGTTGGCGGGAGCCTGCCTGGGCGCGACACTGCTGCTGATGGCCGGGCTTACGGGTGGGGCCTCCACGGACTTCCAGGACCAGGTGCTGCCGGTCCTGCAGGAGAACTGCCTTCCCTGCCACGACCGCCACACCCGAACCAGCGGCTTTTCGGTGGAGAGCCTGGACTCGGTTGTGGCGGGAGGCGCCCGCCACGGGGCCGCCGTCATGCCGGGAGCCCCTGAGCAAAGTCCCCTGATCAAGGTGCTGCGCGGCCAGATAGAGCCGCGCATGCCGCTGGGCCGGGCCTTCTCCGAAGACCGGATCCGACTCATCGAGCAGTGGATCGGTGGGCTCTCCGCTACTCCCCGGACGGACTCGCCGGCGGAGCCCTACTGGGCCTACGTCAAACCCGCTGCCGGGCCGCCTCCCGAGGTAAAGGACTCGCCCCGGATCCGGAACGGGATCGACCCCTTCATTTTGAATCGCCTGCAGGAGGAGGGGCTCTCACCCGCGCCCCCCGCCTCCCGCGGGACCCTGATCCGCAGGTTGTATTTCGACCTGTTGGGGGTGCCGCCCGAGCCGGCCGAGGTGGAGGCCTTTGCCGACGATCCCTCCCCCAACGCCTATGAAGCCCTGGTC
>JAPOZE010000334.1:0-2420 GCA_026706225.1 Acidobacteriota bacterium | reverse complement strand
CGCAAGGGAGAACCGGTGGAACCGGGATTCCCCAGCGCCATCGAGGGCCACTCCCAACCGGCCCCGATCAACCTGGATCCCTTCGGGCGTTACCCGACCAGGGGTCGCCGACTGGCACTGGCGAAGTGGATCGCCAGCCCCGAGAATCCCCTGACGGCCCGGGTGATGGTGAATCGTCTCTGGCAGTGGCACTTCGGAAGGGGCATCGTGGGCACGCCCAGCGACTTCGGCAAGAACGGGGCGGCCCCGACCCATCCCCGTCTGCTGGACTGGCTGGCCCGCGAGCTGGTGGAGCGAAACTGGAGTCTCAAGTCCATGCATCGACTCATGGTGACTTCCGGCGCCTACCGCCAGTCTTCGCTGCACTCCGATCCCGACGCCACCCGCATCGACCCGCAGAATCGATACCTGTGGCGCTTCCAGCGGCGCCGCCTGGAGGGAGAAGCCGTCCGGGACAGCATTCTGACGGCCAGCGGCAGGCTCAACGGCGACCGTGGCGGGCCTCCCGTCTTTCCTCCCCTGCCCCCGGGGCTTGACGAAGCCCAGAAGGTCCAGGGCACCAACACCTGGGAGACCATGCCCGGCCCCCGGGGCCGCAAGCGGAGCGTCTACATCTTTCAGCGACGGTCTCTGAGCATGCCCCTGATGGAGAGCTTCGACGCACCGGTTCCCAACGCCTCCTGCGCCCGGCGGGAGACCTCGGTCTCGGTTCTCCAGGCCCTGACCATGTACGACGGGGAGTTCGTGAACCAGGAGGCGCGCCACTTCGCCGAGCGGGTCAAGCGCGAGGCCGGCGCCGGCGCTGCCTCCCGGGTCGGTCAGGCCTTCCGGATCGCCCTGGGCCGGGATCCCCGGCCCGAGGAGACCGCCCAGGCAAGGCGACTGTTGGAAGAGAGCCCGTCCGGGGACGGGTTGACGGCCCTTTGCCGGGTGCTGCTGAACAGCAACGAGTTTGTGTATATTGATTAGAGGAGCCCCTGTCCTGGCGGGCGGATCATATGAGAGTGAAACAGGTTTGATTCAGTTGCTGAACGTGTCGACTAAATAACTATCCACTGACCACTGGCCACTATTCACTTTTCACCCGGTTGCGCCACCGTTCCATACGACGAGGCGCCTCCTACGCGGCGAAACATGGGTATTCCAGACAAGAGGAGTTGGACCATGAATAGGAAACACCGGAACCGCATCGCCGGGCTGCCGCTGCAGGCTCTGTCCCGGCGGGACTTTCTCTGCCGTTCCTGCAACGGGATCGGAGCCCTGGCCCTGGCCGGCATGCTGGCGGACGAGCTGCCGGCGGGAACCCCGGCCGCGGCCGGACCTCCCCTGCCTCATTCCGGGCGCAAGGCCAAGCACTGCATCTTCATGTTCATGGCGGGAGGGGTCAGCCACGTGGACAGCTTCGACTACAAGCCGGCCCTGCAGAAACTGGCCGGGCAGAAGCTGCCCCCCTTGAGCGGTCTTTCCGGAGAGATCCAGGGCTACCTCAACAAGCCCCACCGGGTCATTCCCAGCGCCTTTGAATTCAAGCGCTACGGCCAGTCGGGCCGCGCCATCTCCAGCCTCTTTCCCCGCATCGGCCAATGCGCGGACGACCTGGCCTTCGTCTACGGGATCGAGGTCGAGAACAACAACCACGGTCCCGCCACCATGCACGTCACCACCGGGTCCCAGTTTCAGGGCAGCGCTTCGGTGGGTTCCTGGGTCACCTATGGCCTGGGCAGCCCCAACCGCAACCTGCCCGGCTACATGGTGATTCAAGACCCCAGGGGCGCCCCGGTGAACGGCGCCGCCGTCTGGGGGAGCGGCTATCTGCCGGCGGCCTACCAGGGCACCGTGCTGCGCTCCAGCGGCACCCCCATTCTGCACCTCGACCTCCCCGGCGGGGTGGACCGCGCCCAGCAGCGGCGGGAGTTCGACCTGCTCCACTTCCTCAACTCCCGGCACCTGGACCAGCGGCCCGGCGCTTCCGAATTGGAAGCCAGGATCAGCGCTTACGAGCTGGCCTACCGCATGCAGGCCTCGGCCCCGGAAGCGGTGGACCTGTCTGAAGAGCCGGCCCACACCCGCCGTCTCTACGGACTGGACAATCCCGTCACCGAGGGGTTCGGCCGCCAGTGCCTGCTGGCCAGGCGGATGGTGGAACGGGGCGTGCGCTACACGCTGCTGGTTCACGGCGTGGAGATCAACAAGCACAGTTGGGACGATCACAGCAACGTGGAGGGACGCATGCGGAACCATGCCGCCGAGGTGGACCTGCCGGTGGCGGGCCTGCTGCAGGACCTCAAGCAGCGGGGACTGCTGGAGGAGACGCTGGTGGTCTGGGCCTCCGAAATGGGCCGCACTCCCTTCCTCAACGACCTCGAGTCCAAGACGCCCGGCCGTGACCACAACCAGTTCGCCCTGGTCATGTGGATGGC
>JAPOZE010000501.1 GCA_026706225.1 Acidobacteriota bacterium | reverse complement strand
TTGCCGGGTCGCGCCAACCTAGCCGCTTTTGCCATGAATGTCAAGGATTTGTGCCGGATTTGTGCCGGCTCCCCGCATGTGCAATCTCGGGTTGAAAGCCCTTTTCGGACATCGGGCAAACCCTGTTCTCGTGCAGGATTTCTCTGGTCAGGGACAGCCTCGGCAGTCGGAAGCGGATGAGGCTTGGCGGGATGAACACTGATTCCTTCTGATTGAAGAGAGGCGTAGTTGCGGTATTCTTTCCACTCAAACCAGTCGGGTGGAGAAACAGGAAAGGACCGAATCGATGGAAGCACTCAAGTTGAAAGGCAAGACATCTCTTATCACCGGAGCCAGCCGTGGCATCGGGCGAGCCATCGCCCTGGGTTTTGCCGCCCAGGGCGCCCGGGTGGCCGTCACGGCCCGAACCGTGCAGGATCTGGATTCACTGGTTCAAGAGATTCGAGCTTCAGGACGGGAAGCTGTCGCCATTCCGGCTGATCTGCTGGATCTGTCCTCGGTTGCGGGCCTGGTCGGCCTGGCCGAAGAAGAGTTGGGAAGTCTGGACATCCTGGTCAACAACGCCGGGTTGGGCAGCAGTTCGGATCCGAGGCCGGTCGTTGATTTCGACGACCGGTTCTGGGACCGGTCCCTGGCTCTGAACCTGACGGCCCCCTACCTGTTGTGCAAGGCTGTCCTGCCGTCCATGATCAGGAAAAAACGGGGCCGTATCATCAACATTGCCTCGATAGCCTCCAGGAGGCCTCAAATTCACGGTGCGGCCTATGCCGCCTCCAAGCATGGGCTGCTGGGGCTCACCCGCACCCTGGCCCTGGAAGTCGCCAGGGACGGCATCACCGTCAACGCCATCTGTCCCGGTCCGGTGCAGACCGAGATGAACGACCGTCGCATCCAGTACGACTCCGGGAGGTTGGGGATCGAGTTTTCCGAACTGGAAGCGGCTATCACTCCGATCGGGAGGCGGCTGCAACCCCCGGAAATCGTTCCGATGGCAATACTGCTGGCCTCGGACGATTCGGCAGCCATTACCGGGCAAGCCTTCAACATTTGCGGAGGCATGGCCATGTCCTGAATGAGAAAGAGTGCTGCGACAGATGTGCCGGAAGTACCAGGAAATACAGGGCTGAATCGATCCCCTGCCACTCTTCGGTGCGATCACTCCAGGGAGAGCCTGACCAGGTACTTTCCCAGGTGGCGGCCCTCCAGCATCTCGATGAATGCCCCGGGCGCATTTTCGATGCCCTCCACCACGTGCTCCCGGTTGCGAAGCTTGCCTGCCCCGAGCCAGTCCTGAAGCTGCCGCAGAGCTTGAGGGTGCTCCGCCGCAAAGTCCCACACCAGAAACCCCTGGACCCTGGCCCGCTTGATGATCAGGTTTCGCAACCAGCGCGGTCCCTGCTCGGGGCGATCCAGGTTGTATTGAGAGCTCTGGCCGCAGACGGCCACTCGAGCCTTGAGATTGAGCAGAGTCACCACGGCATCGGTGACCGCGCCGCCCAGGTTGTCGAAATAGACGTCGATGCCATCGGGACAGGCGGCCGCCAGGCGGTCCGGGCCACTGGATTCCGGGTCCCAAACCAGCGCCGCATCGAATCCCATCTGCTCCCTGAGGGTGCGCGCCTTGGCTTGAGAGCCGGTCACGCCAACCACGCGGCATCCCTTGATCCTGGCAATCTGCCCGACCGTGGATCCTACGGCGCCGGCGGCTCCCGAGATCACCACCGTTTCTCCCGCTCGCGGTTGGCAGACCTGCAGCAATCCGAAGTAGGCCGTCAGGCCGGTCATCCCCAGGATGCCGAGCGTCGTGGACAGCGATTCCTGCCCCGGGTCCACCCGGGTCAAGGACTCGGCCGGCGCGACCGCCTGATTCTGCCAGCCCAGGTCTCCCAGCACCGCATCGCCGGGCTGAAGACTCGGATGGCGGGAGACCGCCACCCTTCCCACGACCTGCCCCACCAGCACTTGTCCCGGACGTACCGATTCCGCATAGGATTTGCGGTCGTCCAAGCGCCCGCGCATATAGGGATCGAGAGAGAGATAGATGCCGCGAACGAGGCACTCTCCCGGCCCGGGGGGCGGAAGCGGAGAGGTGACCAACTTGAAATCCGACAACCTGGGCATGCCCCGGGGGCGCGCCGCCAGAACGATTTTTCGGTGAGACAAAGCCGCCACCCCTTGGGAGATTCCGTTGCTGCAATCAGACAAGTGCCGCTTTCCTAATGTTTCAAACCAGGTGGGGCCGGCCGCCGCAAGTCGCCCGCGGGCTGGGCGGCAGGGAATCGGTCGGCGCCGAATTTGACAGATGGAAACAAGCGGAGAAGACTAGGAATGCTGGAGGCGAGGAGGGGATTCGAACCCCTGAATAAAGGTTTTGCAGACCTCTCCCGAGCCGAACGCCAGCCGTGGAGACGACCAGCCCGCATTTTATACACGCGACCGGCCCGGGCGTCAAGCCGCCCCCCGGGTGAGTAATGCGGGGCTAGACCAGCAGCGGAGCAATCACCAGAGACACCACCGACATCAGCTTGATCAGGATGTTCATGGAAGGGCCGGAAGTGTCCTTGAAGGGATCTCCCACCGTATCTCCCACCACGGTGGCCTTGTGCGCATCGCTGCCCTTCTGTTCTCCGGCCACTTCGCCTTTTTCAATGGCCTTCTTGGCGTTGTCCCAGGCTCCCCCGGCGTTGGCCATCACCAATGCCAGCAACACGCCTGAGACGGTGGCCCCGGCCAGCATGCCTCCCAGGGCTGCCGGTCCCAGCAGAAAGCCCACGATCACCGGAGCGACCACGGCGGTGACTCCGGGAAGGATCATCTCCCGCAGGGCGGCGCTGGCGGAGATGTCCACGCAACGGGCAGCGTCGGGAACCACCCCTTCCCTGCCTTCCAGCAGGCCAGGGATTTCCCGGAACTGGCGGCGAATCTCCTCGACCATGTTGCTCGCGGCCTTGCCCACCGAGGTCATGGTCAGGGCGCCAATGAGGAAGGGCAGAATTCCACCG
The DNA here is from genome assembly GCA_026706225.1 of Acidobacteriota bacterium. The sequence continues at coordinate 5,040 of JAPOZE010000501.1, read as the reverse complement.
ATGAAGAGTCCGATCACCACCGTGGGCTCGGTGATCACGATCCGGAGCGGTGTCTCGCCGTCGGCCAGCAGAGCCGCGTACTGTTTCCACTGGCCGGTGAGTTCGGCCTGCTCGCCGGCAAGCGCCTCCAGCCTGCTCTGGATGGCGCCGACCACGGCCTGAGAATAGGCAGCGAACAGCGCCAGGGCCGTGAGGGCGGCCGAACCCACGGCGAAACCCTTGCCCATGGCCGCTGTGGTGTTGCCCAGAGCGTCCAGGCTGTCGGTGATCTTGCGGACCTCGGGCCCCAGGCGGGACATTTCCGAAATGCCCCCGGCATTGTCGGCGATAGGCCCGTAGGCGTCGACGGACATGGTAATGCCTACCGTTGCCAGCATTCCGACCGCGGCAATCCCTACTCCGTAGAGGCCGGCCGTGTCGTTGGCGACAAAGATGGCCAGGCAAATGGCCAGGACCGGCAAGGCGGCCGACTCCAGGCCCACCGCCATTCCGCTGATGATGTTGGTTGCCGCTCCCTGTTTGCTGGAGTCGCAGATTCTCCGAATGGGTTTGCCGGAGGTGTAGTACTCGGTGATCAAGCCAATGAACACGCCCGCCAGGGTGCCCCAAAGGATCGCCCAGAACACCTGGTCGCTCACCGCGTAGGTCGAAACCAGCACGTAGGCGCTCGCCAGGAACAGGGCCGCGGCGATGTAGGTCGCGTAGCGAAGCGCCGAGGCGGGAGAGATCCGTTTGAGGGCCTTCATGGAGAAGATGCCCACAAAGGAGGCAATCAGGCCGGTGACCGCCAGTACCAACGGCAGGGCCATCAGGATGGTCCTGGCTTCCGGGTCGCTCACCTGCGGCGTCGACTTCAAGGCCGCCAGTTGTTGGGTGGCCAAGGTGGCCCCAATAGCGATGGTGGCCACGATCGAACCGACGTAGGACTCGAAAATGTCGGCTCCCATGCCGGCCACGTCCCCCACGTTGTCCCCCACGTTGTCGGCGATCACACCGGGGTTGCGCGGGTCGTCCTCCGGAATATTGGCCTCCACCTTGCCCACCAGGTCGGCGCCGACGTCGGCGGCCTTGGTATAGATTCCGCCTCCCACGCGGGCAAACAGCGCGATGGAGCTGGCGCCCATGGCGAATCCGTTGATGACGCTGGCGGTCTCCGGCTTCCCGTAGATCAGGAACAGGACGCCCAGGCCGATCAATCCGAGGCTGGCGACACTCACTCCCATGACGGCGCCGCCGTTAAAGGCGGTGAGCAGGGCCTTGCCCTGGCCCTCCTCCTTGGCAGCCTGGGTCGTTCTGACGTTGGCGCTGGTGGCCGCTTTCATCCCCAGGAAGCCTGCCAGTGCCGAGCAGAGCGCCCCTGCAACAAAGGCCAGCGACGTATTCCACGTCAGGAAAAAGCCCAGAAGCACGGCTACAATGGTGACAAAGAAGAAAAGAGTCAGGTATTGGCGCTTCAGGTAGGTCATGGCGCCAAGCTGGATCTGGTCCGAGATACCGCGCATCACCTCGGTGCCGGCCGGCAGGCGTTTGAGGGTAAGAAAAATGACCATGGCAGCGGCCAACCCAATGAGTCCTGCAATCGGAATCGGAAAGTAGGTCATCCAGGTCTCAATCATCCAATCAACTCCTCAATCAAGTGGGCTCAAAGAATCAATTCGGGACGCATCCGCCGCGGGAAATTTTGCAGGCGGGCGGCTTGTTCACGGGAACGCCGGCGTCCCGGGAAATCGTGCGTATCAGGGTGGGACGCAGCGGGTTTGCGGTTTGCTTCGGCCAGGCTCGATCGCGCGGGCAGGAGTTCCGGGCTCTCTGTGGATGGCGGTTGTTCCGTGGCGCCCTCGGTCGCCTCAGCCGGCATGGATCATTGACAAAAACGGCGCAGATGTCAAGGAGGCCCTGCCGGATTCAGCCAGGACATTTCGCTGGATTGGTAGTGGATGCCGCTGGTGAATCGCCTCCGGCGCGGAAGTCCACGAAAGAACGTCAGGCAGCGTAGAGACGCCGGGATGGGGCAGGTTCTCCTGCCGGACCGAATCTTCAATGGCCAGGACTTTCGTGGTAGAGTGTCCGGGTTGCCGGCTGCTGTCGGCCGGTCTTCCGGACGAGGTGATTTGCGCTGACCGCCCATTCCATTAAAAGATGATTGATCCGGTCTTTCGCAACTCGCTTCGAGAATGCATCTTCCTTCTGCTGCTGTGGCTCGCCTGCTGTCTCTACACGGTGACCTACTGTTACCTGGCCGGCTACCTGGTGCATGAACCGCACCCCAATGCCACCGGACCCTCCATCGGCCAGCTCGTCGGACCCCTGACGGCATTCGACCGGCATCCCCAGTCCCTGACCACCCCGCTCGGATTGGGGGTTCCGGACTGGGTGTTCTACGGAGTGATAACGCCCTGGCTGGCGGCGGTCGTTATCACCATCCTGTTCTGCCTCTATTTTTTTGTGGAGGATGATTTGAGCCCCTCGAGTGCGGAGCGGGACGAGCCTGGAACCATTCATGACTGAGACCAGCCCGGCCACCACCATCACCTTTATCGCCTATATCGCCTGCGTGTTTGTTCTGGCGGCTCTCTCCCATCGACTTCTGGCGACCAGGTCTTTCCTGGGTGAATACTTTCTGGGGAGCCGCGGCCTGGGAAGTTGGGCCCTGGCCTTTACCTTTGCGGCCACGGCCGCTTCCGGCGGAAGCTTCACCGGATTTCCCTCTCTCATTTACAGCTATGGGTGGGTGCTGGCCTTCTGGATTGCAAGCTATATGGTTGCCGGAGTCTGCAGCATGGGGGTCCTGGGAAAACGGCTGAACCAGGTGGCTCGCAAGACGGGAGCCATCACCATTCCCGACGTGCTCCGTGACCGATACGATTCGACGGCCCTGGGACTCTTCGCAACCTCGACCATTATTTTCTTTACCGTTTGCAACCTGATCGCCCAATTCAAGGCCGGAGCCCTGATCATCGAGGAAACGTTCAATCTTCCGGCCGACTGGGGCTACAGCGCCGGGCTGATCATCTTTGCAGTCACCGTGGTCTTTTACACGGCCTATGGAGGGTTTCGAGCGGTCGTGTGGACCGACGTCCTGCAAGGCGTGGTGATGGTTCTGGGCATCACTCTATTGCTTCCCGTGATAGTCAGGCAGGGCGGGGGAATGGAGTCGATCAACCGCAAGCTCAGGGAGCGTCCCCCGACACTGATTACCTCGGTGCCGGGGGCCTACAACGACCTGGTCATTCAATCCCGGGGACCACTGGATACCGCCGGCCTGCTCTATCGTCATCCGGGGCGGGCCGGCGCTCCCCTGCAGGTCCGGTGGGATCCGGGGGCCGGGGAGGAGAATCGTTTTATCGAGGTCTTTCTGGCGACCGATGGCGAAGGGCGGACCACCACCACCGGCAACGATGTCAAGCGAGCCATCGAGCAGCACCCGAGGCTGGGCCCGCGCTTCCGGGTCAGCTTTCCCTACGACAACAGCGAAGTAGTCACCGATCGATTCGGACACCGGACCGAAATGGGAGCCACGGGAGTGATTGGGCTGGACAGCGGTGGGAGTCCGGAACGCTTTGTGTTCCTGCGCGGTGACGAGGTGCTGTTCGGGCCGGGTCGCTCCCACCGTGGATCCCCCTTTCATCCCCTGGGAATGGCCATTTCGTTTTTTTTCATGTGGGCCATCACCGGCATGGGGCAGCCGGGGACCATGCTCCGATTGATGGCCTTCAAGGACAGCCGCACTCTGAAACGGGCCATCCTGACCGTCACCGGGTTTTACTCCATGGTTTACCTGCCGCTGGTCTTCATCTTCGTTTCGGCCCGGGTGCTCATTCCCGAGCTGAATGCCGAAAACTCCGACAAGGCCATGGTCCTGGTAACCACCCGGGTCGTGGGGGACATGGGGCTGGCCTACCAGATCCTGGGCGCCGTCCTGGTGGCGGCGCCCTTTGCCGCCGTCATGTCGACAGTCGACAGCTTTCTCCTGATGATCAGCTCGGGCCTGGTGCGAGACGTTTACCAGCGCACCATCAATCCTCGGGTCAGCGATCGGACGGTCAAGCGAGCCAGCTATGCCACCACCGTGATCGTGGGCATCGTGGTGACGCTGCTGGCTACCCGTCCACCCGACTTTCTGCAACGAATCATCGTGTTTACCGGCAGCGGGTTTGCCGCCACCTTTCTCTGTCCCGTCATGCTGGGACTCTACTGGAAGGGAATGACCCGGCAGGGGGCTCTCAGCGCCATGGTGGGCGGATTCACGGTGATGGTGGGTTTCTTCCTTCCGACCCTGTTTGGCGGCAGTCGCGTCGATCTGCTGGGGCTGCACCCCAACCTGTGGGGATTGATGGTTTCATTCGGCTTGGGATTCCTGGTCAGCAAGGCCACCGGTCCTGCTCCGACTCATCTGGTAGACCGTTATTTCTACAGGTTGAGTCCCTCGCAAAAGGGTCATTCGACCGAGGACGGGGGGCAGTCAAGGGTCGACGGCGCCGCGTAGGAGGTTTGCTTGATCGAGGGATTTCACCATACCGGCATCGTGGTCCGGGACCTGGAGGGAATGGTTCGCTTTTACACCCGGGTTCTGGGACTGCAAGTGCTGCGGCGAATCGACTCGGTGGCTCCTCCGGAGGGGGACCACACGGGCATTCCCGGGGCGCGCCGGCAACTGGTCTTTGTGGGCTTCCCGGGAGACCATCAGATCGAACTGGTTCATTTCATCGATCCGCCGGCCCGTCAGGGTTATCTGGACAAGCATCAGCTCGGCGCCGGCCATGTCTGTTTCGATGTGAAGGATCTCAGGCAGACCTATGCCGAATTGCGAAGCCGGGGAGTTCGATTCGTCACCGAGCCGAAGTTCCGATCCTACCGGAATACCGAGCTCTGAATCGTCTACGCCCAGGATCCGGAGGGGAACTGGCTGGAATTCGTTCAGGGTCTGCACTGAGTGCCGGCTCGGCGACGAAACGAAAAGGGAATTTCACAAAGGCGCGAGAGGAAAAAGAGTTATCCACAAAGGACAACGGCGAACCACAAATGGACACGAATGAACAC
>JAPOZE010000066.1 GCA_026706225.1 Acidobacteriota bacterium | reverse complement strand
ATGGCTTCCTTGAGGTTCCAGCCGGGGGTCCAATAGGCCGGACAGCCGAAGTCGAGCATCAGGCGAGTCTCCGGTCCGATGGCCTGGCGGATGGCGGCCAGCCTCTCTTCGTCCTCGGTGCGGAAGTGGTTGCCCCATCCGAACTTGACGGCCCGGAACCCCCGCCGGACAAAGGACGCGCTTTCCGCTGCCAACTGTTCGGGGGACTTAAGCCGGGGCGGGACATTTCCCGCCAGGGAGTCGAGATCGAAGGCCGTCCCGCTGGCATAGGCCATGACCCGGCTCTGAACCGCTCCCCCCAGCAGCTTGCAGAGCGGCTGGTTCAGGACTTTTCCGGCCAGATCCCAAAGTGCCATGTCGACGGCTCCCATGGCGTTGACGGCCATGCCTCCCTCGCCGCCGCGCCCCCTGAGGGCCTGCCAGTCCTGGAACATGCGCACCCAGAGGCGGCCGGGTTCCAGCGGGTCCCGGCCAAGCAGAAAGCGGATCAATCCTCCCTGGCGGTCCAGGACAATGGGCCCGATGATCCAGGAGGGCGAGCCGGTGACGCCGATTCCGGTCAGGCCTTCGTCGGTGTCCACCTCGACGAAAGTCAGGCTGGAAAGGCGACCGCCATGGACACGGATGTCGGTAATCTTCATTTAGAGGCCCCAGGAGCGCGCCACCTGGCGGGTCAAGTGCGCCAACTGGTCAGGAGTTTCCCCTTGTGTTCCCCGGGCGACTTCAAAGGTCCAGGGTCCGGAATATCCCACCGAGGCCAGCGCTTCGCGGATGGCCGGCCAGTCCAGTCCTCCATGGGTGGGGACCCAGTGGTTGTCGTTGGGTTGTTCGTAGTCGACGTCCTGCAGGTGGGTTCCCTGGAGTCGGGACCCGGCGAGCTCGATCTCCCGCGAGGGATCCCGATTCATCGTCCAGGCGTGTCCGGTATCGATCACCAGTCCCAGTTGATCCTCGGGGTAACCGTCCACCAGCGGCCTCAATTCCTGCATGCCACGGTAGGGATAGCCGCAGGAGTAGGGCAGGTTTTCCAGCAGGATACGGACGCCTTCGCGGCCGGCGACCGGGACCAGTCGGTCCAGGGATCGCGGCACCGCCTCGGCGATGCGTCGAGCCACCTCGGGATCGTCACCCTCGGGAACGAAAATGGGGTTGGGAACCGGGTGAATGATGACCTCGGTGGCCTCCAGGGCGGCGGCCAGCCGGAGGTAGCCGGCCAATACCTCGACGACTTCCAGGCGCCAGTTTTCCTCGGGGGCTCCCAGGACATTCCGGGTCAGGGGAGCATGAACCGTTCTGGCCCGAAGCCCTCGGGACACCAGGCGGGCGCGAAATTCCCCCAAGGCCTTGCCCGTGGGAGGGACTGCCAGGTGAGGCTCTTGTCCCAAGATTTCGGTTTGGGTGAATCCCGCGGCGGCGACCCCGTCCAGGGCAGCCTCCACATCCCGGTCCCGAAACCCCACTGTGCTATAGCTGATGTCGCTCATCGGCGCTGTCCTCGATTTCCGTTGGAATGTCCTCTCTCGGAGGTGGATTCCCCATTATACCGAGACAGGCCCGCATTTCTCATCGGGCTTGATGACCCTCCTGAAACGAATATAATCATCCTTTCGTTTCGGTCGGGCGGGGGAGGTTGGCTCCAATACCGGTTCACTGTTTGAGGCGGCCCGTTTCCGGCACCGGCCAAGGAGGTCCAAGGTGAAGCTACTCTTGCGCTTTTCGGTTGTCCTGCTCTGCTGCTCGCTTGAATCGGCTCAATCGGATTCATGGCCCCAGTTTCGCGGTCCCAATGCTTCGGGCGTGGCCTCGGGATCTTACAAGCTGCCGGCCTCCATTGGTCCCGATCGACACCTTCTCTGGAAGGTTCCCCTGCCGCCGGGACACTCATCCCCGGTGGTCCACGGCGATCGCGTCTATGTCACGGCCGTCGAGGACGAGTCGCTCCTTACCCTGGGATTGCACCGGGACACCGGGGAAGTGGCGTGGAAGGCCATAGCGGAATACGGGAGGCTGGAGGAAATCCACCGTGACGGAAGCCACGCCCAGTCCAGTCCGGCCACCGACGGGCAGCGGATCGTCAGCTTCTTCGGGTCGGGCGGCCTCTTTTGCTACGACCGGAACGGCAAGTTGTTGTGGCGGCGTCCCATGGGTCCCTTCAAGAATGGATTCGGCGCCGCCAGCTCGCCCATCATCGTCGGGGATCGCGTGGTGTTGAACCAGGATCATGACATCGACTCGTTTCTCATGGCCCTCGACAAACACAGCGGCAAGACGCTCTGGAAGACGGGACGGCCGGAGTTTCCCCGGGGTTTTTCGACCCCGGTGAGCCTGGAGGTGAGCGGGAAGAAACAGATCGTGGTTTCCGGGACCCTGCGGATCGCGGCATACGATCCGGACAGCGGGGAAGAGGTCTGGACCGTGCGGGGTCTCTCGCGCATCGTCAACACCACGCCGATCGTCGGCGATGGAGGAGTCGTCTTCAGCGCCACCTGGTCCCCCGGGGCCGAACCGGGAGAACGGGAAAAGCTCCAACCCTTCTCGGAGGTTGCCGGTCAATTGGACCGCAACCGCAACGGTCGCCTGGAGCTCGAGGAGTTGCCGGAGGGATCGCTCAAGGCGCGCTTCAACCAGTTCGACCGGGACAAGGACGACCAGCTCACCCGGGCCGAGTACGACGGAATGAAAAACATTTTCGAGACGGTGGAAAATGTGGCTCTGGCGATTCGCCCCGGCGGGACCGGCGACGTCACCCGCTCCCATGTGCTGTGGAGGCAGAACCGCTATCTGCCCTATGTTCCCTCTCCCATCCATTACAGAGGTTTTCTCTTCTGGGTCAAGCGGGGGGGCATCGTGGCCAGCCTGGACCCGGAGACGGGGAAGACCCTGAAGGTGGGTCGTGTGGCCGGGCAATCCCGGTACTTCAGTTCTCCGGTTGCGGGAGACGGGAAGATCTACCTGCTCAGTGAGAAGGGCGAAGTGAGCGTAATCAGCGCCGAGCCCCAATGGCGGCAGTTGTCCCAGGCCGATTTTCAGGAGGAAGCCTACGCCACTCCCGCCATTTCCGGGGGGCGCATCTACCTGCGGACCACCCGGCACCTCTACTGCTTCGGCCTGCCGGCGGGCGCGGCGGGTGTTCAACGGTAAACGGCAGTCGAAAGGAAACCCATGCAACTCAAGGACAAAGTGGCCCTGGTCACCGGAGGCGCCACCGGGATCGGCTTGGCCGTCGCCCGGCAGTTTTCCGCGGAGGGGGCCACGGTGGTGATTTGCGGCCGCAATCGGGAGAGACTTCAGGCGGCGGCCCTGAGCATCGGTGGGCCGGGAGCCGTGCACCCCCGGCCGCTGGACGTTACCGATCGCGCCCGGGTGGGCGAGGTGGTGGGCAAGGCCATCGACCGCTTCGGGAAGATCGATATCCTGGTCAACAACGCCGGGGTGAACGTGGTCGAAAGGACCATGGAGCGGATCGAGCCCGAGAGCTGGGATTACATCATGGCCGTGAACGCCACCGGGGCCTTCAATGTGGCTGCCGAGGTGCTTCCGCACATGCGAGGTCGCGGGGACGGCCTCATCGTCAACGTCACCTCGACGGCCGGCTGTCGGGCCAGCGACCTGGGAGGAGCGGCCTACAGCGCTTCCAAGCACGCCATGGACGCCTTCACCAAGGTGGTGAGCCTGGAAGAGGGTCACAGGGGCATCCGCGCCACCGTGATCGCACCGGGAGAGGTGGATACGCCCCTGCTCGACGTCCGCCCGGTGGCAGTCAGTGCCGAACACCGAGCGCGGATCCTGCGGCCCGAAGACGTGGCGGCCGCGGTTCTGTTTGTGGCCGTGCTCCCCCCGCGGGCCCACGTGCCCGAGCTCATCATCAAACCCATTGACCAGGCCTTTGCATGAGTTGACGGCACCGCGGACCCATTTCCGTCCCACCCGCCTGTCGACGCCGGAGCCACCATGAAAATCACTAAAGTCGAAACTCTCTACCTGCGTCTTCCCCAAGTCAAGGAACAGGCCGACAGCGGCCAGGACGCTCTCGTCGTCCGGATCGAGACCGATGCGGGAGTGCACGGCATCGGCGAAGTGGACTCCGCCCCCATGGCCGTCAAGGGGATGATCGAGGGCCCCTATTGCCACCCTCTCAACAGTGGATTGGGGGAGCTCCTGATTGGCGAAGACCCCCTGCGGACCGAATACCTCTGGCACAAGATGTATCGGGAGAACATCTATGCCGGCCGGCGGGGAATCGCCATTCATGCCATGAGCGGAATCGACATCGCTCTCTGGGACATCAAGGGCAAGGTCCTGGGGTTGCCCGTCTGGAAGTTGCTGGGAGGCGGCTTCCACCGGAGGATTCGCGCCTATGCCAGCTCCCTGTTCGGGGCCACGCCTGCTGAAACGGGCGAGAGAGCCCGCCGCTTCCGGGACCAGGGCTTCGACGCGGTCAAATTCGGATGGGCGCCCATGGGGGAGGATGCGGCCACCGACCTGGCCCTGGTGCGGGAGGCCCAGGCGGGGCTGGGAGACGACGCCGACCTGTTGATCGACGCCGGGCTGGCCTGGGATGCCAAGACGGCCATCCAGCGAGCCAGGGCCTTCAGCCAGTTCGATATCTTCTGGCTCGAGGAGCCCCTGCTGCCGGACGACTACCGGGGGTACGCACGCCTGGCCTCGGCCACCGACATTCCCATCGCGGCCGGCGAGGAGGAAAGCGAACGCCGCTCATTTATCGAGCTGATGGATCAGGGCAGGATCGACGTGGTGCAGGTGGATCTGACCCGGTGCGGCGGATTTACCGAGGCAGTCAAAATCGCCAGCCTGGCGGCCGACCGGGGCCTGCGCTGCGTCAACCACGGGTTCACCACCTACATCAACGTCGCCGCCGCTCTCCACTTCCTGAACTCCATCCCCAATTCGTTCATCACGGAGTTTGTGGTGGAGGAGGGCACGCGGTTGCGGGACGAGATCACTCTGCAGCGCATCACGGCCCGGGACGGGACCCTGGCCGTTCCTGAGGAGCCCGGGCTGGGAATCGACCTCAACCCGGAGGGCGTTGAGAAGTACCGTGTCGGCTGATCTTCCGCCTCAGGTCGCGGCGGAAGCGGAAAGCTTCACCTGCTCCAGAAGTTCCTTGGCCTTTTCCACGCAGGCCAGGGCATCCTTCCCATAGCCGTCGCACTTCATCTTGTGCGCCAGCTCCCGGCTCAGCGCGGCTCCACCCGCCATGGTCCGGATCTTCTGGCGCAAGCCCGCCTGCTCGAAGGCACGGTTGGTGGTTTCGATATTTCTCATGGTGGTGGTGAGCAGCGCCGACATGCCGACCAGTTCGGCCTTGTGCTCGACCGCGGCCTCCACGAACTCCTGAGGCTTGGTATCCACACCCAGGTCGTGGACGGAGAAGCCGGCGCCCGCGAGCATCATCCCGCACAGGTTCTTGCCGATGTCGTGAAGATCGCCCTGGACGGTGCCCATGATCACCGTGCCGATGGGTTCGATGCCCGAGGCCGACAGGATCGGGTCCAGGTGCTTCATTCCGGCCTTCATGGCCCTGGCGGCCACCAGGACCTCGGGCACGAAGATGACGTTGTCGCGGAACTTGACCCCCACCACCGACATGCCGGCGATCAACCCGTCGTCCAGAATGACGTTGGGATCGAATTCCCTGTCCAGAGCCTCCTTGGTCAAGCGGTCGGTCTGGTGATGCTCGCCGACGATGACGTAGAAGGCGATGTCCTGCATCAAGGGGTCGGCATTCTCCAGGACTCCCCGAATTCGACTGCTCTCTTCAGGGATGGTGACCCACTGCAGTTCTTCCTCCAGGCCATCGTTGACAATCGGCATTGAGAGTCCCTTCCTTGTTCAAGTGGATTGGCGTGGCGATATCAGACCGCAAGCTGCAGTTGCGGCCGGCGTCGACTGGCGTGCCGCCGTCTGAAGGCTCGCGCTCAATCGAGCGCGATAGGGTATTTGCCGTATCTGAAAGTGGTCTCCAGCATGGCGGCGTAGTTGTCTATGGGCACGTATTCGGGGATGGAGTTGCCGGATGAAACACAGTAGCCGCCCCCCGGAGCCAGATCCCTGATTCGAGTGCGAACCTCGTCCTCGACTTCCTGAGGAGTCCCCAGGGTCAAGGTGTACTGCAGGTCGATGTTGCCCAGCAGGGCGAGCCGGTCCCCATATTTCGCCTTGATTTCATTGATGTCGTGGGCCTGTGCTTCCACCGGATGCCAGCCGTGGATGCCCAGGTCGATCAGTTCATCGATCACCATGGAGATGTCCCCGTCGGTGTGGTAGACGAAGGGTTTGTCCGCGGCCCTGGCCATGTCGCACATGGTCTTGTAGCAGGGGAAGGCGTACTTGCGATAGTGGTCGGGGTGCACCAGGGGGCCGTTCTTCCCGGAGAGGTCGTCGGCGTGAAAGCTCAGGCCGACGGCGGGGTGTTCCATGGCGACTTCCATCACACGCTGCTGGAGGGGGATGATCTTGCCGTACATCATGTCGATGAGTTCCGGGTCGTCGATGTAGGACAGCATGAAGGTCTCCATCCCCATCATGAACCAGACGCCGGTAAACACCTTGCCGATGACCACGCCGATTTTCATCCCGGGGGGCAGCAACGCTCCCACTTCGTCCAGCACGGAAAAGTCCAGGTCGTCGGGGTCGGGCCAGGGATAGGCGGCAAACTCGTCCTTGTTGGAAATGACGCCCTTGTGCATTTCCGCCCAATGCCGTTCGGTATAGGCTTCCAGTTCGGCCTTGTAGGTGCTGACGGTGTGGCTGCTCACCTGGACGCCCCCGGCGCCTTTTTCGGTCTGGCTGTCCTGGCCTTCAACCGGCTTCAGGTGGACATTGATCACGCTCAGCGAGACGGGATAGGCGTCGAATCCGGCGGCCCGGAAGAATTCGATCTCGTCGGCGTGTCCCTGGACCGGCTTGCCCATGAACAGTTCCTTGATCTCCGGCTCGATGCCCATCTCGAAAAGGGGAACGTAGTCGGGCTCCTGGTGGTTCAGGGCCGCCTTGAGACGCTCATAGTCTGTCTTGCGGTTGCCCTTGGCAGCCAGGGCTCTTTGTACCGAAGCCGGAAATGACATGGAAACCTCCCGCGCAGGCACTTGAGGGGCTTACCCGCCCGTCGCGCGCTGTGGCCGATTCGGTCGGGATTTTACATGCTCGACCATTCAAACTCAACTTGAACCAACCCCAATGCGGGTTTACCGGCTTATCAGGCGCCGAACTTGCCGTAGAGTCCCGCGTTGGCCATCATCAATCGCATCAGGTATTTGCTCTGGAACACCCCTAGCGAGCCCCGGTTGGCGCAGGTTTCGGTGAAGCGGTTCAGTCCGTCGCTCCCGCAGACCGGGCTGTTCAGCAGAACCGGTTGGGGATGCCAACTGTGCGACTTGAGCGCCACCGGGGTGGAATGGTCCCCGGTGATGGCCAGCACCAGGGGGCGTTTCTGCAAGAGGATGGGTAGAGCCCGGTCCACGGCTTCGATGACCGCCACCTTCCCATCGAAATCGCCGTCCTCTCCGGCCATGTCCGTCCCCTTGACGTGGATGAAGAAGTAGTCGAAGTGTTGGAACTCGTCGAGGTACTGTTGAAACTGCTGCCGGATCTCTCTTGTTTTGTCCAGATTCCGCATCCCGATCAGTTGGGCGAGTCCCCTGTACATGGGGTAAACGGCAATCGCCGCGGCTCCCAGTTGAAACCGCTCCTCAAACCCGGGGATACGAGGAAGGCTGCCGATGCCTCGCAATAGGAACCCGTTGGCGGGAAGGTCCTCCGAAAGCAGTGGCATGGCCTGCCGGTAGAAGCCGGCGATCACCTCGGCCGCTCTCTTGACCCTCTCTTCCCGGCTTTCGGCTACGATTGGCCTTATCGGAAGACCTGTCCTGTGAGGATCGGAGTCGGGGAGAGGGCCCGCGATGCCGCCTCCTCGGAAAACCACCACAAATCGGTGGGATCTTCCACGTCGGACAATGACCTGGGTCTCGCCGATCCTGCCTATGGCGCCCAGTTTTTCGCAGAGGACCCGGTTCAACCCGCTGTCAATGCGGCCGGCTCTGCGGTCGGTGACGATACCTTCGGCATTGACCGTACAGAAGTTGGCGCGAGCGGCCACATCGCCCTTTTTCAAATCCATTCCGAGCCCCAGTGCCTCGATCACGCCTCGATCGACTCGGAACACGGAAGGATCGTAGCCGAAAAGCC
>JAPOZE010000433.1 GCA_026706225.1 Acidobacteriota bacterium | reverse complement strand
CTGTCTGCTGCCTACTGGGCAGTGGCCGATGATTATCTCCGCGCCAGCATCGACGACGTAGTCGCTGAAGTGCTTAACAAGGAGGAATCTGCCACGGCAGATGGGGTCGCGAGGACCAACACCCTGACCGACTACGGTATTGACGACTGTCCCGGACTGTTCCTGTCAGTTCTTGAGGCACTCACCATGCTACAGATGCTGTTTGCGTCGGTAGGGATGGTGATCCTGATTTTCCTTGGCCCGCTGTTTATTCCCTGGCTGTTTTTCCAACCGGGGGCCTTGCTGCTCTGGGTATGGGGAAAGACTCTGGTTCTCTACTGGCTCTACGGTGTGTTGTGCGGGGCGGTCCTGAGCGGCCTCAGAGCGTGTCTCGAGCAATGCTAGAATGGTGCATCCCGACAAGTTATCCGAACACCACTGGAGGACACCATGAGTACAACCAGCTTATTCCGCCTTGCCCTGGCAACGCTTGTTTTCGCATCCCTCAGCTGCCAGACCGCCGAGGATCGCAGGGCCGCCGAGTTGCGGGACTCTCTTCGCGATCGGGTCAATGAGATTGAACCCCTCAACGCCAAGGTGATCGCCGAGTATGAGGCGTATCTGGAGAACAGAGTGGTTAGGGGCGACAAGCTTGATATAGCCATGCTGCGCAAATCCCTTGAGCAGGCTCGAACGAATCTCCCTCAAGAACTCGACGATCTTCGTCAGAGAATCGAGAACTATCCCAACTCTGGCTTGCCAGAGCTGGACCAGGAAGTGAACAGTGTAATCGAGTCTCGACAACGCCAAGCCGAGCGTGTCGCCAAAGAGCGGCGGGACGCGGTAGAAACAGACAAAATTTATGACGAGTGGAAGGGGTCCGGCGAACGTCTCATGGAGGCGCTCAAGCCCAAATGGTAGACCCCAATCCCGACACGGGAGTAGATCAATGCAGTTTACACCAGGTGTGGCACCTACCCGGCCCGATGGAGTTAAAGAGGCCCTCGACAGCATCCTCAACGACATCACCGCCGACGGCATCCCCCCGATGCTTGCCGAAGGCTGGAAACTGTGGCTCGGCCTTACCTTGATTGTGTTCGTGTGGAAAGGGACCCAGATGGCTTTCAGCGGCACCTTCGACATGGGTGTCGTGATCCGTATGATCTTCGGCGTGGCGATTCCCGCTACCATGCTCTATTACTACTCCACACCTCTTCCCGGAACCACTCGCACCTTTCCGGGTATCGTTGTGGCCCAGGGCGGATGGATCCAGGAGCGGCTGGCCACTGATGCTACAAAGGCTGCGCCGCAAGCGCTTAGTGAAGCCATTCGCCACCAGTCGACGCAGATCAAAGCCAATTGGCAGGCAGAAAACATTTGGGATTTGCTCTTCTCCACAGTTGATCTGATTTGGACTCTGTTTGTCGGGACCGCAATCACCGCATTCACCCTGCTCTTCCTCGCACTGCTCTGGTGCATCACCATGGCCCAGGTGATCTGGGCCCAGATTGCCATCGCCATCCTTATCGTCCTGGGGCCAATCCTCATCCCCTGGCTCGTCTTCGAACCGATGGCCTTTCTGTTTTGGGGCTGGTTCAAGGGCCTCATCGTCTACTCCCTCTACGGCGCTGTCGCCGGAGCCATCATGAGCGTCTTCGTCGGAGTTGGCGTCCTGTACCTTCAAGGCCTGACCGGCGCAACCCCCATACCCCCTTCTCTGGAAGGTCAATTCATGTGGGGACTTGCCGTGCTCTTGCTGAGCCTTGCGGGAATTCTTGCATCGTTTAAGGTCGGCGAGATCTCCGCCTTGATCGTTTCCGGCTCCGGAGCCACCGGATCCGGACTGATGGGAATGGCCATGATGGCGGCAACCGGCGGCAAGGCCGTTCTTGCCAAGGCAGCTTCGGGCGGCGGGGGCGGCAAGATGCTGAAAGGGAAATAGCCATGGGAGACTCCGGACGGGAATTCGCGGAAATCTGGGGAGAGACCCTCCGATCCAACCGCCATCTCCGATGGCTCACCGCGGGCCTCGGCATCGTTGTCCTCGGCCTTCTCTTCCTGGCTGTCCACCTTTCGTGGCAGCCCGCGCCCAAGCCAATCGTGATCCGGGTCGACGAGGTCGGCCGAGCCGAGGCGCTGGCCTATGAGGCCGTCGAGGCCCAGGCGGACCCGCTCGATCCCACCACCAAGTATTTCCTCAACCGCTTCATTGAGGACCACTTCTCCCGCCGGCAGGCCACCGTTCAGGACCAGTGGACCCGCAGCCTGCGCTTCCTCGCTACCGATCTGGCCAACGCCACCTTCGAGCAAACGAAGGAGGCCATTGCCCTGGCAGCCGCCGGCGGGGGCGCCGAGATCCAGGTCGACGGCATCCTTCTCCGGATCCAGGCGATGCCCGAGCCGCCTCACACCGCTGTGGCCGACTTCGATCTGGTGACCCTCAATCGCGAAAGAGAGGTCCAGCGCCAGCGCTGGTCGGCCTCTCTCCGCTTCGTCATCATTCCTGACATCCCTCCCGACCTGGTTGTCCACAACCCCATGGGGATCGTCATCACCTACCTGAAGGCCGACCGCGCCCTTGAATCTCCCCAATGATCCAACACCTCAAAGGCAGGGAACAAAAACTGAACGATCCCCGCTGGTCGGCAACGGATGCCGAGTGGATCGCCCTGGTGTGCCTGCACAGCGGCGTGTTTATCCGATCGCAGTACACCGCCTGGCGCGGCGCTAGCCGCACGTCCGCGCTCCGCCTGGTTCACAGGCTGCTTGCGGCCAGGGCCGCCGTCGAACACACGGAACCGAACATCAGTAAACAGGCTCCGCTGATCCGAATCTACAAGCGACGGTTCTACAACGCACTCGGCGCCCCGAATGTCCGCCACCGGAAAGACGCCGGACCGGATGTCTTCCTCAGACGACTGTTGTCTCTCGATTATGTTCTGGAGAACATCGACCTTCCCTGGTTGCCCACGGAACCCGAGAAAGTTCAGTACTGTGAATCGTTGGGCATCGCTGAAAAATTGCTGCCCAAGAAAACATACGCCGGCGCTGTGGACTCGACCCCGCGTTACTTCAGCGTCAAGTTGCCCATCGCCGCTGAGCAGGATCGGGCGACCTTCGTCTACACCGATCCCGAGGAGGTGACCGACAAGGGCTTGCGCACGTGGGGGGCAGCCCATGTGCCCCTGTGGGAGAACCTACGCAACGCAGGGATTCGGGTGCGGGTAGTCGCCGTATCCCGCAAGCTCCATCTGCTCAAGCGCTGCGAGCGACTCCTCAAGCAGTGGGCCGGGTGGCCATTTCAGATTGAGAACAACGAAAAGAGAACTGAGATCCGGCGGATCAACCAGGCAATCGACGATCAGGATGAAGGCACGCTTGCCGATTACGGCGGACTGCGTGGAGCAATCCAGGCTGTCCTTGAACTTGAGAGATCTTCCTCAGGCGATTCCCAGCCTGAGTCGAGCTCGATCGATGAATACCAGTGCTGGTGGTCAAATCGCGTCGCTGCCGTCCAGGACGCCACCGATTGACACGCGCGCCAACATCGGCCCACCCCTGCACGCTGGGGTGGTACGCCGCGCGAAGCGTGCCACCCTTGCAACCATCTTGTTCATATGTTTTCACTTATCCGTCATCTCGCGGCCCCTCAAACGACTGTTTCTCTGTGTCTGGGGCCGCCTATGGTTGAAAATCCGGGCCGCCTATGGTTGCGAATTCGGGAGGGCTCAGAGACATCAGCCTCCCTGCACGCTGGGGTGGTACGCTGATTTCACCAGGGGAGTATCAATGCTCTCTTCTCCTATCCTCTTCTCTCTCTTGTGGTTAGCCGTCTGCCTGCGGCCCCTCTGGGGCCGCGCCCCGCGTCTTTTCGGGGCCGCCTACGGCAAAAAGACAAGGACGGGAGCGACCCCCCCGATCGTGCCGCTCTTTGCCCTCCGGTCAAGGGGGGGGGTCGCTCCCGTCCCATCGATCCCTGCGGGAAGGCCATTGGGCGCCCTTCCGGGCGCAAGGACTTAGCCGTGAACATTCGGCGCTCACAGTGGGTGATCCTCGCGGCCGGACTGGCCGCCTGGATCCTGACGGGGTATCTCTACCCCTTCCCCGGACCGGACTCTCCCCTCGCTCAACTTCTCGACCAGCACTACCCAGCCTGGCTCGCCATCCTCCGCATTCTCTACTACGCCTTGCCCGGTCTGGGCTTCGCCATCCTGGTTCTCGCAGCCTGGCTGATCGCCCGCTATTGCCACTCCCCTGCCGCGGCCAGACCGTCCCTGCTGTCCCGGGCACGCGACCATCTGCCCTCGCGGCCCCAGGCCGCCAAGGCTGTGCGGACCTTCGTGCTGCTGCTTGCATGCGCCTTGGGAGGCTCATATCTGTGGAGCTCTCACTTCCCGTTCCCGGATGATTTGATCTCTCCTCGCTACCCGGCCTTGCGGGCCGGCGTCGAGGCCGCTTACTTCGCCGCTCCAGGCGTCGGCCTCGCACTCGCTCTCTTCTTTGCTGCATCCGGTTTCCTCCGCACCAACCTCGGCGGCAGGGTCGGCCGCTTGCTCCTCCGATGCGTTCGATTCCCTATCCAATTCGTAAAGCCCTGGCCTGCGATCCTGCTGGCAGCCGCCGCGGCCGTCACGGCCGCCAACTGGCATTACCGGCCCTTCCCGGGGCCGGGCTCCGATCCCCTCGCCGATCTCCTTGCCTACCACGATCCGGCCCTGTCGGCCATCGTCACAGTGTGGTACTACGCCGCTCCAGGCGCCGCCTTGATTCTCCTCTCCGCATTCTCTCTCTCCGTCGTCCGCGTGTGGTTCCAGGCCGGGCCAGCCTCTCGGCCCGCTTCGGGCCGCCTGCCCCCCTGGCCTGTTTCCCCGGATGATCCGTGCCCCTCGATCGCGGTTGGAGAGATCCACCACCCCATCGAGCCTCGGGAGTCCGATCGCCCCTCCTGGCTGGTCATTCCCGAGAAGGGGCTCTATACCGGCATCGCCGTCTTCGGAGCTGTCGGCACCGGCAAGACGACCGCATGCATGCACCCCTTCGCCGAGCAGATCCTGTCCTGGGCCGCCGACGATCCCCGCCGGCGGGCGGCCGCTCTGGTCCTGGAGGTCAAGGGGGACTTCTGCCACTCCGTCCAGAAGATGCTACGAGAGGCCGGGCGTGGAGACGATTACCGCGAGATTGGCCTCGACGGAACCTGGCAGTGGAACCCGCTCGACGACCCGTTGCTCGATTCCTATTCGCTGGCCTACACGATCTCTTCCCTCCTCAATCAACTATTCGGCAAGGGCAAAGAGCCCTTCTGGCAGCAGGCCTACACCAACCTGGTCAGGTGGATCATCGAGCTCCATCGTCTCCTGCCCGCCAACTGGGTCACGCTCCAGGATGTCTTTCGCTGCACCATCGACGAGGACCTTCTCCAACAAAAAGTGCAAGAGGCCGAAGCCGAGGTCAATAAGGCCTCCTCCTGGTCCATCGTGATTCCGAAAGAGCGCTTCTCCCAATACAAGAAAGAACTGGGGCTTCAGTGGTCCTGGACCAAGACGCCTGGTGGCAAGTGGGAGGCCCCTTTTGACTCCAAGCTGGAGGAACTTCTCAAAAAGCTCGAGATCAAACGTGAACTTGTGCGCGACACGGGAGCAGTCTCAGACCTCGCCGCCCGGGTCGACGCCGTCGCCCGGCTGTACCGCAACGACTGGCTGAACCTCGAGGACAAGCTCCGCAGTTCCATTGTCGAGGGGGTCTCCGTCTTCCTCTCCCTGTTCGATGATCCCAAGGTGGCCAGCGTCTTTTGTCCGCCACCACCTCCGGCGGAAGACCCGAAGCCAACACAGCCGGAACTCGGCCAAGAGGAGGCTCAATCCACCTCGGGCGGCACCCTCAACCTCAAGCGCAGACTTCCCCCGCTGGCCGATCTGATCGAGTCCGGCAAGGTCTTGGCCCTTAACATGCCGGCCGGGGCCAATCCCGCCCTGGCCCGGGCCATCGGCGTCCTGCTCAAGAATGCCTGGCTGCAGGCCCTGCTTCGCAGGCCGGCCCAGATCAAGCAGCACCCCGGACGCTACTTCCGGCCGGCCGCCTTCATCTGCGACGAGTACCAGTCCTTCGCCACTGTCGGCGAAGACGACCCCTCCGGCGACGAGAAGAGCTTTGCCCTCACCCGCCAGTGCCGCTGCATCCCCATCGTCGCCACACAGTCCATCTCTTCGCTGCGCTCGGCCATCCACGGCGGCGAAGCCTGGCGCACCCTGATCCAGACCCTGAGAACCCGCATCTTCCTTTCCCTGAGCGACGAGGCCTCGGCCCGGATCGCCTCCGACATGTGCGGCAGCGTCGGCCGCATGAAGCCTTCCTACAGCTTCTCGGAGAATGTCGCTCGTGGCGGTGTCTCGCTGCTCTCCGGCCGCCCCGGAGGGGGCCGTGGCAGCGTCGGCGCATCGAAGTCCTTCCGCGAGCAACGGGAGCCGGTCTTTCACCCCAGGGATTTCACCCTGCTTGCCAACTACCAGGCCATCTGCCTGCCCTACGACGGCACCGTGTCACTATCCGCCCGCAGGGTCTATCTGAAGCCCCACTACCTGGACCGCGAGACAGGCTACTGGCGCCAGCGAGAGAGAGGCGAGCTATGAGCCGCGCCCGGCGAATCGAAGACCTCGAGCCCTTTCTGCCCGGGCTTAAAACCCTCCTTGAGGATCCCGAGGTTTCCGAGCTGATGATCAACGGCCCCTGCAACGTCTGGGTCGAGCGCGAGGGCCGCCTCTATCCGCATTCGGCTCCCCGCCTCACCGAGCATGTTCTCGACCGGGCCGCCATCCAGATCGCCCGCCCGTTGCGCCTCGACCCCAGGGAAACATCCATCATCGACGCTCGCCTGGAAGACGGCAGCCGAGTCGCCATCTCCGTCCCGCCAGCCAGTCCTGAGACAGTAATCACCGTACGCCGCTTCGGCAACAGGAGTTTTTCCGCTCCCGATCTCGTGCGCATGGGCTCCCTCCCTGCCGCCGTCCTGGCCAAGGCTCAGGAGCTGCTTCGTTCCCGCCGCAACATCCTGGTCTCTGGAGGCACCGGATCCGGCAAGACCACCCTTCTCAACGCCCTGATCGACCTGCTTCCGCCAAACGGGCGCATTGTCTCGATCGAGGACACCCTTGAGCTTAAGGTCACCCGGCCCAACAGCATCCGCTTCGAGGCTGGCCAGCTGGACGGCAATAACGGCAAGGCCAGGCTGACCATCCGCGACCTGGTCCGCCACGCCCTGCGTCACCGGCCTGATCACATTGTCGTCGGAGAAGTCAGAGGCGGAGAGGCTGCCGATCTGTTACAGGCCCTCAACACCGGCCATGGCGGTTCGCTTACAACAATCCACGCCAATAACGCTGAGGCGGCCCTCTCCCGCCTGGCCAACTGCGCCATGCAGGACGGCGGCGCGCTTCCCTGGGAAGTGACCTGCAGGAACGTCGTTGACGGGATCGCCATGGTCATCCACCTGACCCGGCGGGAGGGAAAGCGGTTTGTCGAGGAGGCGATTGAGGTGGGAGGCTACGACTCGGCCCGGAAGCGTTTCACCTTCAAGCCCGTGGCTTTAGAGTAAGACCCTCCACTGTGTGCGGACTCTGAACCCACCCTATGCTCGGCTCCCGGGGCAGTTTGCTGCGGGTCGATATCCGGAATGCGGACCTGGAGATCCCACCAAGTCGACCCGGCACACCTGCTGCCCCGGCACGATCCCAACACCTCGCCCGGTCAACGTGCACCAGCCTGCTGCAGGAATCCCGACCGCCGCAGCCCGGAGCAGGCCTGCAAAACACTCCCCTATTCTCAGATTACCCTCAATTTCATGAGCTAAGCAGGGCTGGCTGTCGTTTCTCGCCTTCCCGCATACCCTACTACCCTCAAAACGCGTCCTGGGCCGTTTTCGCACGGATCCGCACCAAAACGGCGTGCAGCAAGACCCCTAGAATGGCGTTTCTCGGGTGCCGGCATACTCCAGTACCCCGGAAATCGCCGGGTCTGCCTGCACAGACGCGTCCGCGCAGCCGCCATCGGCTCCGCCGGCACCTCAAGATGTTGTGGGCTTTCGGCTCGCGGAGGCCTCCGCGGACCACATGAGGTTGGGACGCTGGATTCGGCCTTCTCGCTTCTTCACCGCTGTCTTTCAAGCCATGCCCAGGCCAGGGAACGCGCCAGGTCGCGAGCCAGCCGCGCCTGTGACTCCGTCACGCGCCCATGGGTTGCCGC